>NZ_DATCTU010000120.1 GCF_036567765.1 Pseudobacteroides sp. | reverse complement strand
ATAATTTGAAATTTAATAAAAATATAATGAAAATTATAAATTATATGTTATAATAAGGATTGTTGATTTTAATATATCTACATATCATAATGCTTTATTGTAATACTTTTGCGATTTAGTTTGGAAGCTCATCCTGTGAATTACGGAAGGTGTACTATTACAAACATCTTTCTTTCTACTTAATATAATAATCAATAAATACGGGAGGTTTTTGGAATGAAAAAGTATGTATATTTATTCAGCGAAGGTAATGCTTCGATGAAAAACCTGCTTGGTGGTAAAGGTGCAAACCTGGCTGAAATGACTGGTTTAGGACTTCCGGTTCCGAGAGGGTTTACCGTTACAACAGAAGCTTGTACAAAGTATTATGAAGATGGTAAAGTAGTTTCTAAAGAAATTGAAGATGAAATCTATGCTATGATGGCAAAAACAGAGGAGATTGTAGGGAAAAAATTCGGTGACCCTTCAAATCCTTTTCTCGTATCTGTCCGTTCCGGTGCAAGGGCTTCAATGCCAGGTATGATGGACACAATTCTAAACCTTGGTCTTAATGATATAGTTGTAGAAGGCTTAGCAAAGCTTACAGATAACGAAAGATTCGCATATGACAGTTATAGAAGATTTATTCAGATGTTCAGCGATGTTGTTATGGAAGTTGATAAGCCTAAGTTTGAAAAAATTCTTGATCAGGTAAAAGAAGAAAACAATGCTCATTTCGATACAGATTTGACTGCAGCTAACCTCAAAGAAGTTGTTAAGAGATATAAAGAGTTGTTCAAAAAGGAAAAGGGATTTGATTTCCCACAGGAACCAAAGGCACAGCTTTTAGAAGCAGTAAAAGCGGTTTTCCGTTCCTGGGACAACCCGCGTGCTATCGTATACAGAAGGCTTAATGATATCCCTGGTGACTGGGGTACTGCGGTTAACGTTCAGGAAATGGTATACGGTAACATGGGTAACGATTCTGGAACAGGTGTTGCCTTTACAAGAAATCCATCTACAGGTGAAAAGAAGCTCTACGGAGAATTCCTGATGAATGCACAGGGTGAAGACGTTGTTGCAGGTATCAGAACCCCTCAGTCAATTGATCAATTAAAAGAAATCAATCCGGAAGCATACAATCAATTCTTAAATATAGCGGACAAATTGGAAAAGCACTATAGAGACATGCAGGACATGGAGTTTACCATTGAGAAAGGTAAGCTGTTCATGCTACAGACAAGAAATGGTAAGAGAACTGCTGCTGCAGCTTTAAAGATAGCTGTTGATCTGGTTGAAGAGGGAATGGTTACCAAGGAAGAGGCAATTATGAAGGTTGATCCTAAGCAGCTAGACGCTCTTTTACATCCAAACTTTGAGCCAAAAGCTCTTAAAGCTGCTGTTCCTGTTGCAAAAGGTTTGCCTGCATCACCGGGAGCTGCTACAGGTAAGGTTTATTTTGAAGCTGAAGATGCTGTTAATGCATATAAAGCTGGAGAAAAGAAGGTTATACTTGTTAGACTTGAAACTTCACCTGAAGATATCGAAGGTATGCATGTATCAGAAGGTATCCTTACAGGCCGCGGAGGTATGACTTCACATGCTGCCGTTGTTGCTCGTGGTATGGGAACTTGCTGTGTAGCTGGCTGTGGTGAAATCAAAATAAATGAAGAAGAAAGGTATTTCTTGGATAAAAACGGCAAGAAATATGTTGAAGGAGATTGGATATCCCTCGACGGTTCAGCTGGTAATGTTTATGGTGAAAAGCTTCCAACTGTTGAGCCTGAGATGACTGGCGATTTTGCCAAGTTAATGGGATGGGCAGATGAAATCCGTACACTAAAGGTTAGGACAAATGCTGATACACCTGCAGATGCTAAACAGGCTATGGAGTTTGGTGCAGAAGGTATAGGTCTTTGCCGTACAGAGCACATGTTCTTCGAAGCTGATAGAATTCCTGCAATGAGAGAAATGATTGTTGCAAGGACTGAAGGGCAGAGAAGAAAAGCATTAGATAAGCTTCTCCCAATGCAAAGAAGCGACTTTGAAGGACTATTTACTGAAATGAAGGGCTATCCTGTAACTATAAGATTCCTGGATCCACCGCTTCATGAGTTCTTACCACAGGCTGACGAAGATATCAAAGCCCTTGCTAAAGAAATGGGTCTTACTTTCGAAGACTTGAAGGGTATAGTAGCTGATCTACATGAGTTCAACCCAATGATGGGTCACAGAGGATGCCGTTTGGCGGTTACTTATCCTGAAATCGCTGAAATGCAGACAAGAGCCGTTATAGAGGCTGCCATAAACGTAAATAAAAAGGGTATGAATGTTGTACCTGAAATAATGATTCCGTTGGTAGGCGAAATCAAAGAATTGAAATATGTTAAAGATGTTGTTGTTAAAACAGCAGACGAAGTTATAAAGAATGCAGGCGTTAAGCTTGAATATAAAGTCGGAACAATGATAGAGATTCCAAGAGCTGCATTGACAGCTGATGAAATCGCTAAGGAAGCTGAATTCTTCTCATTCGGTACAAACGATTTGACACAGATGACATTCGGTTTTTCCCGTGATGATGCAGGTAAGTTCCTTGAGGAATATTACAACAAAAAGATATATGAATCCGATCCGTTTGCAAGGCTTGATCAGACTGGCGTTGGTAAGCTAGTTGAAATGTCGGTTAAACTTGGTAAACAAACAAGACCTGATATTAAGCTCGGTATTTGCGGAGAGCACGGAGGAGATCCATCTTCAGTTGAGTTCTGCCATAGAGTTGGTTTGAACTATGTATCATGTTCACCATTCCGCGTGCCTATAGCTAGACTTGCTGCAGCTCAGGCAGCTGTGCGTAAAGAGGGAGATTTGGGGCAGAAGTAATTTAAGTACCCTTTGGCACTTTCACTATAGCGTATGGGAATGTTGAGATTAATGTTAAATTTGTCTAACATCTAAACACAGAACAATAAGAGCAAGGTGGAAAATAAACCATCTTGCTCTTTATTTTGTTGGCGTATACTACGCTACAATTTTTCACGACAACGATCAAGGTTGCAAAACACTTCGGGGTTTTGTTAAATAGTGATTAAATAAAATGACCAAGATTTATAAGATTAAAGCTATTATTGATTATTGTTTGCTAACAAATCGTCCTTGTTCAGGTTTAGCGATTTCATCAAAGTGATTAACAAGCATTTCTAAATGTCTTGAAAGCTCTTCTCCTTTCAAAGGTTTTCCATGACTCGGAATCGCCAATGAAGGTTTTAAATCCATGAGTGTTTTTACAGATTTTTCTGCTGCTATCCAGTCTGTAGTCAAATATTTTGGGGGACCGCTAATTTCCTCGCGTTGCATCATTACAGATAATAAAGACTCCTGCTTTGTCGTAGAAAAAGCGTCTGCCACGATAAGCACACGATCTTTCTCACGGAATAACGAAACATGTCCCTCGGTATGACCTGGGGTGTGTATCCATTTCCAGCCAGACATGCCTGGTACGCTACCATCATTAGGAAGAGCTACAGCACGAAAACTTATATCAATACTTGTATGTGGAAAGGTTGGCGACATTTTTGCTACCAAACCCTCATCTACCGTAGGGTCTGCAACAGGGTAATCTTTCTTTCCTGTTACATAAGGTATTTCTAGTTGGTGGACGTATACTGGAACGTCCCATAATTCAGAGAGCTTAATAACCGACCCAACGTGGTCAAAGTGTCCATGGGTTAGAATAATAGCTTGGGGTCGAGCATCTTTGCCAAAACGCTTCTCAACAGACTGCAATATGAAGTCTGCTGAATTTTCCAGCCCTGCATCTACAAGCACCCACTCACCCTTATTGCTATTTGGATTTCCAACTAAACAGGCACTTACAACCGTAAAGTTCATAACCAGTATATCGGGGGTAATTTCTTGTGAGGTTGTAGTCATTGCGGACATTATCTCAACCGATTTATTGCCCATTCAAATATCCTCCTATTTTATTCTAGTTAAAAGTGTTAATAATCTTACATTTGGCGAAGCGAATAACGAACGGTTCAACGGGATTTGCGACAGACAAATGTAATAGATTTATCACTTTTAACATAGTTAAACAATTTAACATTGTATTTAATAGTATGTGCAAATCTGCCCGTTTCAATCCTACTGGCACTTGTATTAAATGGATAACTGTGGTACATTCGTATTACAAAAATTCAAAACCATATGGAGTTATAGGTATGGAATTTAGGAATTTAAAATCAATAATGATTTTTCTTCATTAAATCTTCATAAATATTTTATATAATTGCTTCAAGCTGCCGCTTATAATTTAATCAGGTATTGGTAAATATACATTACAAATCGAAATGCTGGTTGATGAATATATATTCAAAGAATTATTGAGACTATTCACATACAGCTAAAGAAAATAAAATTATTCTAGAGGAGCCTTCTTCTTATGAAACGGAAAATGTTAATATTACTATATGACTATGACGAAATATTCCTCGGAGGTTGATGATATGGTTAACTTTGGGAAAAAGATATTGGTGGTTGATGATGAAGAAAAGATTGTTGAAGTGGTAAAGTCTTATCTTGAACATAGTGGGTATGAAGTCCATGAGGCATATAATGGGGATCAGGCACTTAGTATGTTTGAGAGAGTAGAGCCCTCTTTAGTAGTTTTAGACTTAATGCTTCCGGATATGTCGGGAGAGGAAATCTGCAAAACAATAAGAAAGCAATCGAGGGTTCCTATAATAATGCTTACTGCAAAAGTGGAAGAAGAGGATATTCTTAAGGGACTTGATATTGGTGCTGATGATTATATAACCAAACCTTTTAGCCCAAAGCAGCTTGTTGCAAGAGTTGGGGCAGTGTTAAGGAGAGCAGCTGAAGATCCTGTGCCCCTTTCCAATATTATATCGTTTAATGATGACCTAGTAATAGATAACCTGAAATATGAAGTTCGAAAAAATAACAACACAGTAAACCTTACACCTAATGAGTTTAAGATTCTTATGACTCTAGTAAAATACCCGAAAAAGACTTTTACCAGGGAAGAATTGATTTGCATAGCATTAGGAGATGATTTTAAGGGCTTTGACAGAACAGTGGATACCCATATTAAAAACTTAAGACAAAAAATAGAAACTGACCCTAAAGTACCAAAATATATTTTGACAGTTCATGGTATAGGTTATCGGTTTGATGGGGAATAAAACCTAAAAAGGGGGAAGGAACGTGAAATATAGCTTAAGAGTAAAACTTTCCTTTTCATACGCAATTGTTGCTCTCATAAGTGTAGTACTTATAATGGCTATAACTAATTTGTTTCTTGATAAGTATTTTAGAGAATATGTTAAGTATAATCAGGAACAAAAAAACAAGGATGTTATATCTTCAATCAGCCACCAGTACCGGAATAGCGGCAAGTGGGATATGGAAATGATTGAGACTATTGGCGTAAGAGCACTTGAAAATGGATTGATAATAAAATTAAAGGATATAAATGGAAGGATGATTTGGGATGCAACAGTTCATAACAATGGCATGTGCCAGCGGATTATAGAACATATGGCTCAAAACGTGAGCAGCCGTTATCCTCATATGAAAGGAACGTATACCGAGATTCCATATGGTGTGAATAGTGGATTTACTAAGGTTGGAGAAGTACAAATAGGTTCATATGGTCCATACTACCTTAGTGATAATGACCTTGCTTTTATAAATACATTAAATAAACTGCTTATAGGAATAGGCATTTTTTCAATGCTGTTTTCTCTTGTATTGGGAAGTATAATAGCAAGGAGACTAAGTTCCCCTATATCAAGAGTAATAAGAAGTGCACAGTCAATTGCCAAAGGATACTTTTCAGATAGGGTTTTAGAACGGTCAAATACAAAGGAAATTTGTCAGCTTACATCTACAATCAATAATTTGGCGGGAACCCTTGAAAAGCAGGAAATACTAAGAAAAAGGATTGGTGCTGACGTGGCACACGAGCTTAGGACTCCCCTTGCAACCTTGCAAAGCCATATGGAGGCAATGATAGATGGCATTTGGAAGCCTGATGCAAATAGGCTAAAAAGCTGCCATGAGGAAATAATCAGAATCAATAAAATGGTGGGAGATCTTGAAAAGCTAGCCAAGTATGAGAGTGAAACTCTTGTTCTGAATAAAACACGCTTTGATATTTCGAAGCTTATACAGAGCATTATTCGAAACTTTGAACCGGAGTTCAAAAATAAAGACATCCAAATCGTATTTAAGGGAGAGAGTGAAGATGTTATTGCAGACAAGGACAAAATCAGCCAAGTGGCTATAAATCTTATATCTAACGCATTAAAGTATACGCCTGGCGGCGGAACGGTAAATATAAGCGTTAAAGGAGCAGAGGATATAACCGAGATAAGTGTTAAGGATAATGGTCCAGGAATTCCGGAAGAAGACTTGCCGTTTATATTTGAAAGATTTTATAGGGCGGATAAATCCAGAAACAGATTTACAGGCGGCTCGGGTATCGGACTTACTATTGTGAAAGCTATTACCGAGGCTCATAAAGGTCGTATAGAGGTTCAAAGTAAAATAAATGAAGGTACTGAATTCATTCTTTCACTACCTAAGGAATCAAATCAAGATGAAGCTTAGTGTATAAAAAAGAACTAATTTCTGATTAGTTCTTTTTTATACTAGAATTTATATTAAAATTTTGTTTGGTAAAATGTATTTGCTATAAGTGTATAGTTCTAAAAATCATCTTTTAAAAGCTTTTCAATAGTATTTACATCCTTGTGAACATTTAATGGCTTTACCGCTGGTCCCTCAACAACATCTCCTTCATAAGTGAACCTAGAGCCGTGGCAGGGACAATCCCATGATTTTTCTGCCGAGTTCCAATTTAGCTCACATCCCATATGTGTACATGTTGTGTCTACAACATGCAAAGTACCTTGCTCATCCCGATATGCCCCTGCTCTTTGGCCATTTGCTTCAATGATTTTACCTTCTCCAGGCTGAATATCTACATCCTGCTTTTGAGAAGATATTTTACCGGATATAAGCTCTTTTGCAACATTGAGATTTTCAACAACAAAGTTTTTGGCAGAAGCAGCTATTGTCTGCCGGGAGGGGTTATAAACATCCTGCCAAGGGCTGCTGCCTTTAACTATCAATTCGCTAAGTATTATTGCAGAGGCTATACTGTTAGTCATTCCCCACTTGCCGAAACCTGTAGCAATATACATATCGGGGGTTTCTGACGTGAAATGCCCTACATAGGGAATGTCATCCAAAGTCATACAATCTTGAGTAGACCAGCGATAAGGAATATCTTCTACAGTAAAGGTTTCATTTGCAAAGTCAATTAATGCCTCATAGTGCTTGACGGTATCCTCACCTTGCCCGGTTTTGTGGTGCTCTCCGCCTACCAAAATAAGTTCACCGAGTTTGGACATTTGGTTACGGAGTGAACGTCCTGGATCTTCAGCGGTAATATACATCCCACCCGGGTATTTTTCCTTCACTTTGATCGCAACCACATATGACCGTTCAGGATATATTCTTGAAAAATACATGCCAGCTTTGTTGTAACATGGATAATGGGACGCGATGATAACCTTCTTTGCAGTAACCTTTTTTCCATGACCGGTAATTAAAATATAATCCCCATCCTCTTCAATATTAACAACCCTGCTTTGTTCAAAAATTTGGCTGCCGTTACTTGTTATTTTCTTAGCTAGAGGGAGCAGGAATTTTCGTGGATGAAATTGTGCCTGATCATCAAAACGGATAGCTGCTTTTACAGGAAAAGGCAAAGGCGTTTCTCCGAGAAAACTTGCTTTTATACCTAGGGAAGAGGCTGCCTTTACTTCATCATCTATCTTGTCAACATAGTCGTTTTGTAACGTGTATACATAGGCAGATTGGGGGATATAATCACATTCAATCTTATTTTCAATTGCTATCTTCTCAATCATCCTGATTGCCGATTCGTTTGCATCTGCATACTGTTTCGCCAATTCATCGCTCATTTGGCTTTTTATCTTGCTATATATCAAACCATGTTGTGAGGTGATCTTTGCAGTGGTATGGCCGGTAGTACCCTGAAGAATATGATCAGCCTCAAGGATTGCAACCCTTATTCCATGCTTATTAAGCAAATAGGCAGTGGAGATCCCCACAAATCCGCCGCCAATAATTGCTATATCAGCTTTTATATCTTCATTTAAAACCGGAAACTCAGGTTGGGAAGTGGATTCCATCCAGTATGATTGGGGTGGTTTTTTAAAGTGCTTTTGCTGCTCTATATTCATATAAACTTACTCCTTTTAGTCATAATGCTCATTTCTTTGTTAATCGCAGGTTCGATTGGTTATTATTGCTAAGTCATGATATTTATTAATCCTTCCCCATCTTTTAATTCCATAGTCTTTTTCAAAATTTATTGCAACAATATCCCAGTTATTGTTGTTAAATACATGAATGCTCTTAGGGTTGTAGTATATTATCTTTATTGCTTTCCGTTCGGATAATTGAGCAGCTTGCCGCTCAAATTCTCTGACCTTTTCTTCTGTAAAAGGATTATAAAAATAAAAAACTGTTCCTGAATGAGGAAGATTTAATATAGCATCACCTGGAACTATCTTTACGTTTTCCCATTTGGAAAATTGTGATTGTGTCTGTTTTGCAACTTCCGGATCCAGTTCCAGCCCGATAATTTCATTTTTGTATTTTTGGCTAAGCCAGTAATTAATTACCCTGCCTTTACCACATCCTACATCAACCAGCACATCTTGAGGGTCTATTGAGATATTTCTGAATATTAATGGCATTGCAGAATATTTTGTGTGATATACATCATTTGCTCCAAGATGTTTATACCTGGATTTGTTATTACCTCGCAAAATTCTCCTGCTGTATTTAAGGTCCAAAACCGTATCTGTTAAAAAGTCGTGAACACTGCAGCAGAATACTTGGAATATATATTTAACAGCATTAATATAACCCTCATCTTCTACCCTGTATTTTAAACGATATATATAACTCAAAAAATCAACTCCTAATTTCATAAATATTTAAAGTATATTTTTAAAATCAAACCTATATAAAGGAAATGTTTTTGAGTTTATTATGCCCATAAGCAAGGATTATTCATCAGGCAATTTTATCAAAATTTATAATTTACTTATAATGGATACTTGATTTCGCATGAAATTCTTTATAGAATTTATAGCATAAATATTAAGGAGTTGATAGGGAATATGAAAGTTATAGCGATTAACGGCAGCCCAAGGGCAAACGGCAATACCAGGCAAAGTCTCGAGATAGTAGGGGATATACTGGTTAAGAATGGCATAGAGGTTGAATATGTTCAGTTAGGAGGCATGCTTCTATATGGTTGCAAGGCATGCGGAGGATGTTTTAAAAATAAAAACAAACGCTGTGTTATAGATGATGACAAACTGAATGATTTATTGGAAAAGGTTTTTGATGCTGACGGAGTTATCATTGGATCACCTACATATTTTAGCAATGTAACTTCCGAAGTTAAGGCGTTTATTGACAGATGTGGCTATGTATCAAAGGCGAATAACGGTTTGCTAAAGCGTAAGGTAGGTGCTCCTGTGGTAGCAGTAAGACGTGCTGGGGCAAATTTTGTTTATTCTGCAATAAATTTTTTCTTCGGTATTGCTGAGATGCCTATTGCAACTTCAAGTTATTGGAATATGACTCTCGCAAGAGATATCGGTGAAGTTCAAAATGATGAAGAAGGTAAGCATACTTTTATAAACTTAGGTGAGAATATGGCTTGGATGTTAAAAAAATTGAATTAAGGGGTATTATCGGGCTTGTGCATGATATAGATTATGAAAAATATCCCCAGGAGCATTGTAAAAAGCCAGGGAAATTCTGGCATCCAACAACTGGCCGGAGGAATATATAAGAGCAGTTGAAAGCCATGGATGGAAGATATGCGTCGATGTTGAACCTATAGAAAGAATGGAGAAGGTTTTATATGCAACTGATGAATTAACAGGTCTAGTAGCAACTGCACTTTTAAGACCTAATAAAAGTATCCTAGATATGAGCACCAAGTCAGTTAAAAAGAAGTGGAAGCAGAAAGGTTTTGCCGCAGGGGTTAACCGCGATGTGATAGAAGAAGGTGCAGGGCTTTTAGGAGTGGAATTGGATTTCCTCATAGAAGAAACTATAAAAGGAATGCAAAAGGTTGCCGAGGATATAGGGCTTAAAGGGGATCTGTAAATTGTATTAATTTTCATTTCAAAATATTATGATAAAAATTTCGAAAAACTATTGACATATATTTCATATGGCATTAGAATTATTACATATAAAACAGATAAGAATACTATGAATTAAAAATATGGGGCTTAGCCCCATAAAAAATCTAAAAAAACCTACTAAAATGATAAGAATACTAATATATTGATAATGGTATATAAAATCTGTAGGTTAAATATTTTATTAGGAGTGATATGAATGAATATGAAAATTAAAAAACTACTAAAAAGAGAGTTTGATGTGAGAAAAATGTTGGTAACTGCTATTTCGGTCTCTATAGCTTTGGCACTTACCGGCTGCGGCGGAAAGCAGAGTGATTCATCAGGTACCAATTCGGTTACGCTTTTAAATGTTTCTTACGATCCTACCAGAGAATTATATCAGGAGTATAACACAGCTTTTTCAAAGTACTGGAAGAATAAAACGGGACAGGATGTGACTATTCAGCAGTCTCATGGCGGTTCAGGCAGCCAGGCAAGAACAGTTATTGACGGAAACGAAGCAGACGTGGTGACTTTAGCTTTGGCTTATGATATCGATTCCATAAATAAAAATAAAGAAATAATTAATAAAGATTGGCAAAAACGTTTGCCAAACAACTCTACACCCTATACATCAACCATTGTTTTTCTCGTAAGAAAAGGTAATCCCAAAAACATAAAGGATTGGGACGATCTTGTAAGACCTGATGTGGAGGTAATAACACCTAACCCAAAAACATCAGGGGGAGCACGCTGGAACTATCTTGCAGCTTGGGGATATGCTCTGAAAAAGAATAATAATGACACTGAAAAAGCTAAGGAATTTGTAAAAGCAATTTATAAGAATGTTCCAGTACTGGATTCCGGTGCTAGAGGTTCTACTACAACTTTTGTTGAGCGTGAGATGGGTGATGTCCTCATAGCATGGGAAAATGAAGCGTTCCTTTCCATCAATGAGCTTGGAAAAGATAAATTGGAAATAGTATTCCCTTCAATAAGTATTTTAGCTGAGCCGCCTGTAACTGTTGTAGATTCAGTGGTTGATAAGCACGGAACACGAAATGCAGCGGAGGAATATCTAAAATACCTGTATAGTGATGAAGGTCAGGAAATAGCTGCAAAAAACTATTACAGGCCGAGAAATGAAGAAATTGCAAAGAAATATGACTCACAGTTTCCCAAAATTGAGCTCTTTACAATTGATGAAGTTTTTGGAGGATGGAATAAGGCACAAAAAGAGCATTTCGATGATGAAGGGATTTTTGACCGCATTTATGCAAGGCATAAATGAGTAAGCCGGAAGATTAATATAATTACATATCGGGGTGAGTGAATGAATTTGACAATAAGATCATTAAAACTGAAGCAGAAAAGTGTTATACCGGGCTTTGGAATAACTATGGGATTATCCTTGATCTATATCACCTTACTGGTTTTGATACCTG
The DNA here is from genome assembly GCF_036567765.1 of Pseudobacteroides sp. Taxonomy (NCBI): domain Bacteria; kingdom Bacillati; phylum Bacillota; class Clostridia; order Eubacteriales; family Oscillospiraceae; genus Pseudobacteroides; species Pseudobacteroides sp. The sequence goes on along the minus strand of NZ_DATCTU010000120.1, from coordinate 33,012 downwards.
TATCAATGGTTTTTCTTAACAGCTCAGGTATAGGGTCCGCGAAATTTTGGGATATAGCTTCTTCAGAAAGAGTATTGTCTGCATTAAAGATTTCTTTCGGTACTTCTTTCTTGGCAGCCGCTATAAATGCTGTATTTGGGCTGCTGATCGCGTGGGTTCTTGAGAGGTATACATTTCCCGGCAAAAAAATAATTGACGGCCTCATAGATTTGCCTTTCGCACTTCCTACTGCTGTTGCAGGCATTTCACTTACTACGCTTTATGCCCAGAATGGTTGGATAGGCAACTTTTTTGCAACATTGGGTATAAAAATATCTTATACTCCTATAGGAATTACAATAGCATTAATATTTATAAGTTTTCCATTTGTAGTACGAACAGTTCAACCGGTGCTGCAAAGTATCGATCTTGAAGTAGAAGAAGCAGCAGCATGTCTTGGAGCAACAAGATTTCAAACGTTTCGTAAGGTTATCATACCGGAATTGCTGCCAGCTGTAATAACAGGCTTTGCACTGGCATTTGCAAGGGCTTTAGGTGAATACGGATCTGTTGTTTTCATTTCTGGCAATATGCCGTTAAAGACTGAAATAGCACCGTTATTGATAAGAACAAAACTTGAGCAATATGATTATGCAGGTGGTACGGCTATTGCTGCCATAATGCTTGTTGTATCTTTTATAATGCTTTTAATCATCAATATCTTCCAATGGTGGACCAGTAACAGGCATAAATAAATAAAAAAGTAGGAGTGATAAATATGGGTGGAAGTATTCCTATAAATATTAAGATCATAAGTCAAAATAGTAGAAAAGTGGTAAGTAAATCAAAAATCGTCCCCATAGTTTTAACAACAATTGCACTAATGTTTTTTGTACTAATGCTCCTGGTTCCTCTCATTTCAGTATTTATTAAAGCTTTTGAGCAGGGAGCAAGTGTGTACTATGCTGCAATCAGTGATCCCATGGCTATGAAAGCCATAAAGCTGACACTTTTTACAATAGCCATTGTTGTTCCCATAAATACTGCATTTGGACTTATAGTAGCTTGGGCAGTAGCTAAATTTAAGTTTAAAGGAAAAAACCTGCTAATTACTATAATAGATTTACCCTTTGCAATTTCCCCTGTTGTTGCAGGATTGATATTTGTTTTGCTTTTCAGCACCAGTCATGGACTTTTAGCTCCAATTCTTACTGCTTTGGGTATTAAGGTGATATTTGCCCCTGCCGGTATTGTTATTGCTACTTTATTTGTAACAATGCCCTTTGTAGCCAGGGAATTGATTCCTTTAATGGAAGTCCAGGGAACCTCGGAAGAGGAGGCTGCACTTACTTTGGGGGCAAGCGGCTTAAAAACATTCTTTCTTATAACCCTTCCCAATGTCAAATGGGCACTTTTATACGGGGTAATGCTCACAGCTGCAAGAGCAGCAGGGGAGTTCGGTGCAGTTTCGGTTGTATCAGGTCATATAAGAGGGCTTACTAATACACTTCCCCTTCATGTTGAGATTCTATACAATGAATACAAGTTTTCTGCTGCTTTTGCGGTTGCAACACTGCTAACAATAATTGCTATTATAAATCTCATTATAAAAAATATTGCCGACTGGAAGATTAGTCAGCAATACCGAAAGAGTAATTGATTTTCCTTTGGCAGAGGAAATAACTCCTAAATTTAAATTTTAAGCTGGAGGGATGGCTATGAGTATTGAGATTTCCAATATAACAAAGTCCTTTGATTCATTTAAGGCACTAAGCGAAATAAATCTTCAGATCAACACTGGAGAACTGGTGGCTCTATTGGGGCCGTCAGGTTCAGGGAAGACAACTCTTTTAAGAATAATTGCCGGGTTGGAAACGGCTGACAGCGGAAACATTATTTTTGACGGTGAAGATAACACACGAAAAAGTACACAGGATAGAAAAGTTGGATTTGTTTTTCAGCATTATGCATTATTTAAACACATGAATGTTTTTGAAAACATAGCTTTCGGTTTGAAGGTCAGACCTTCTAAGCTGAGGCCTGACAAGGAGGAAATTAACAATAAGGTGAATGAACTGCTCTCCCTTGTAAAGATGGAGGAACTGGCGAAACGTTATCCTGCACAGCTATCGGGTGGTCAGCGTCAGAGAATTGCTCTTGCAAGGGCGTTGGCTGTTGAGCCGAAGGTATTACTGCTGGATGAGCCTTTTGGAGCTCTAGATGCAAAAGTAAGAAAGGACCTTCGAAGATGGCTCAGGAAGCTGCATGATGAATACCCAATTACAAGTGTTTTTGTTACACATGATCAGGAGGAGGCACTTGATGTAGCAGATAGAATTGTAATATTAAATAAAGGAAAGATAGAGCAAATAGGTACACCTGAAGAGGTGTACGATAATCCTGTTAACCCTTTTGTTTATAATTTTTTGGGGAATGTAAACCTCTTCCACGGAAGGGTGCATAATGGGAAGGTTGAAATAGGATCAATGAAGCTTGATGTACCGGAACACGCTGAAACCAGAAATAAAAATGCAATTAGCTATATCCGCCCCCATGATATTGAAATAAGCCTTGATGCAAAAGGAAATGAATTTATTGGGGCAGAGATTGTTTTTATAAGGGCTGTAGGACCCATAGTAAACCTGGAACTAAGGAGGCTTGACAGCGGAGATTATATTGAGGCGGAAATCAGCAAAGAGAAATACAGGAAACTTGGGCTTAAAGAAAAACAAAATATTTTTGTGAGACCTAGAGATTTTAGGGTATTTATACCAGAGGATTACGTGATTTAATCGACAGATAGAAGCGATAACTCTATTACATTTTTATATGGAAGGGGAAAATAAATGAGTAAATTAAATTTAATTGAGCTAAACAATGAGTATGTAAAAAAAAGCCCTGAAGATATTATAAGATTTGTTATTAATGAAATAGGCAGTTCAAAAATTGTGTTGGCATCGAGTCTTTCTATTGAAGATCAGGTTCTTACCGATATTCTGCTTAAAAATAACCCTAAAGCCCGAATTTTCTTTTTAGATACAGGAAGGCATTTTCAAAACACCTATGACCTTATGGCAGAGACCATGCAAAGGTATAACTTCAATTATGAGGTATATGCTCCTGACAGCAAAGACTTGGAAGCTGCAGTGTCAAAGTATGGACCGAATTTCTTTTATGAAAGTGTCGAGCAAAGAAAAAGATGCTGTGAGATAAGAAAGGTTAAACCCCTAAAAAGAGTTTTAAGCACCGTAGATGGCTGGATTTGCGGGTTAAGAAGAGACCAGTCCGCGACAAGGCAGGAGATAGAAATTTTCGAATGGGACAGCAGTCATTCCATATATAAAATAAATCCTTTAGCCTTTTGGACTGAGGATATGGTTTGGGAATATATAAAGAAGCACAATATACCATACAGCAATTTATATAAAAACGGTTTCCCCAGCATCGGCTGTCAGCCATGTACAAGGGCCGTAAGGCCTGGCGAGGATGTTCGCAGCGGAAGATGGTGGTGGGAGAACCCGGACAAAAAGGAATGTGGTCTTCACATTAGATTGGAGGATGAGGTATGAATCATTTAGATAAATTGGAAGCTCAAAGTGTTCATATATTAAGGGAAGCATACAGGGAATTTAAAAACATATGTATGTTATGGTCTATTGGAAAAGACAGTACGGTGCTGCTTTGGCTGGCGAGGAAGGCATTTTTCGGACATGTGCCCATACCTCTGGTGCATATCGATACCCACTTTAAAATACCGGAAATGATTAAGTACAGGGACGACCTTGCACTGAAATGGAAGCTGACTATGATATACGGTGAAAACAGCAAGGCACTGGCTGAAAAAAATACATTTCCCGATGGAAAGGTTGACCGCATCAGCTGCTGCCAAGCCTTAAAATCAGAGGCTTTAAAGAACACACTGTCCGGTGAGTGGGATAGGTACATAATGGATATTACAACAGGCAAATACATACCTGATACAAACAGGGAAAAGTATACCGGAGTTATCGTAGGCGTAAGGGCTGATGAAGAGGGGAGCCGCTCAAAAGAGCGTTATTTCTCTCCAAGGGATAAAGAAAATGACTGGGATGTAGGAGACCAACCTCCTGAGTTCTGGAACCAGTTTAAGACGGATTTTGCTCCGGGAACTCATATAAGAATTCACCCGCTGCTTGACTGGACTGAACTAAATATATGGGAATATATCGAAAGGGAGAACATACCCATCACTTCTTTATATTTCGATCAGGGAAACGGTAAAAGATACAGATCATTAGGGTGCTATCCATGTACTTTTCCGGTGGAATCAACCGCGAGGAATGTTAGTGAAATTATTGAAGAACTAAAGAGCGGTAAATTTGCAAATGTTGCAGAAAGATCAGGCCGTGCACAAGATAAGGATGACGGCGGAGGGCTTGAGACTTTAAGAAGGGGAGGGTATATGTAATATGGTGACTAGAGAACAGATGAACATTGTTATAGTAGGGCATGTGGATCATGGAAAAAGCACGGTGATAGGAAGACTATTAGCTGATACAGACTCTCTTCCCGAGGGCAAGCTTGAATCGGTAAAGGAGTACTGCAGAAAGAATTCAAGACCTTTTGAGTATGCCTTTCTTCTGGACGCATTAAAAGATGAACAGGCACAGGGAATTACCATCGATACTGCCAGATGCTTTTTTAAAACAAATAAAAGGGATTATATAATTATAGATGCACCCGGGCATATTGAATTTTTGAAAAACATGGTTACCGGAGCATCAAGGGCTGAAGCGGCACTTCTTGTCATAGATGCCAAGGAAGGGATTAAGGAAAACTCAAAGAGACACGGGCATATTGTATCCATGTTAGGAATTCGTCAGGTTGTGGTGTTGGTAAATAAAATGGATCTGGTAAATTTCGATAAAGATGTGTTTGACTCAATTACTGCTGAATTTACTGAGTTTTTGAACAAGATAAATATCAAACCGGTAAACTTTATACCCATAAGTGCTTTTAACGGAGACAACATTGCACTAAGATCACCTAAAACAGATTGGTATGAAGGGCCTACCGTACTTAGTCAATTGGATGGATTTATCAACAAAAAGGAAAATCAGGAACTTCCCCTTCGCATGCCTGTTCAGGATATTTACAAGTTTACCGAGGAGGGTGATGACAGGCGAATTGTAGCAGGTACCATTTTGAGCGGCACAGTCAGCACCGGAGACGAGGTTGTTTTTTTACCTTCTCAAAAGAGAAGCGTTATCAAAAGTATTGAGGGATTCAATGTAAAGCCTAGGAGCACTGCCTACGCTGATGAGGCGGTTGGAATGACTTTAACAACGCAGATATATATTAAACCCGGGGAGTTAATGGTTAAAGCAAATGAAAAGCTGCCGGAGGTAAGCTCCCGTTTCAGGGTAAACATCTTTTGGGTGGGCAAAGCACCGCTAATCAAAAATAAGAATTACAAACTGAAAATAGGAACAATGAGAATTGCCGTTAAGCTGGTTGAGATACTTAGTATTATTGATGCAGCTGAACTTAATATCGATACCTATAAGGATCAGGTTGAAAGACATGATGTGGCTGAATGCATTTTGGAAACTACTAAGCCCATAGCTTTTGATCCAATATCTGAAATTGAGTTTACAGGAAGATTTGTAATAGTGGATAATTATGAGATTTCGGGTGGAGGGATTATTCTTGAAGGCGTATCGGATTCTGACAATACACTGCTGGAGCATATTAAAGACAGGGAGTTTTTATGGGAAAAAAGCCTAATATCATCTAAAGCGAGAGAAGATGCATATGGCCACAAGTCAAAGTTTATCGTTATTACTTCAGGTAATGAAGGAAATGAAAAAGTGATACAGGATATAGGCAAAGAATTGGAAAATAAGTTATTCAAGCTGAAATACAAAGCATACTATCTGGGAATTTCCAGCCTTTTACATGGGCTTGTATCAGATACGGTTTCAGATTATGAGGGTAGAGATGAGCATATAAGGCAGATTGGTGAGCTGGCAAGGATATTTACCGATTCGGGACAAATTTTTATTACATCGGTCTTTAATCTGGATGATTTTGAAGCTGAAAAGCTTAAATTATTGAATCAGCCAAGTGAAATACTTATTATAAACATAGATGAATCGTCTTTCAACAGTTTCAAGCCCGATGCAAGCATAAGATCTGAAGGAGCTGTAGATGCTGTTTGTGATTTGCTGAAGAAACAGGAGATCATACTTGAGTATTACTTGTAAACATAAGGAAATGGAGAAGTATGCCATGATATATGATGTAATTATTGTGGGAAAAGGTCCGGCAGGTCTGTCGGCAGCACTTTATACAGTGAGAGCCAACCTTAAGACATTGGTAATTGGAAAAGATGATGGTGCAGTAGCAAGGGCCGAAAAAATTGAGAACTATTTTGGATTTACCGGCACTATAAGCGGGGAAAAACTGTTAAAAGCAGGCGAACAGCAAGTGTTAAGACTTGGAGCGGAGATTGTTTGCGAAGAAGTTTTAGGCATAAATAAGGGTGAAAATTTTGAAGTTACAACAACTAAAAACAAGTATACGGGAAGAACAGTTTTAATAGCGACGGGGCAGCCTCAAAAAAAGCTTAAGATAGAAGGATTGAAGGAGTTGGAAGGGAACGGTGTAAGCTATTGTACCACCTGTGATGGATTCTTCTATAAAGATTTGAAAGTAGGTGTTCTTGGCAGCGGAGATTTTGCCCTACATGAAGCAGAGGAGCTTAAGGCTTTTACAAGGGATATCACAATATACACTAATGGTCGGAAGTTGCAGTGTAACGATGATTACTTGGATGTCTCGAAGGGACTTAAAGTTGTGGAAAAAAGCATTTTGAAGCTTGAGGGAGAAGAGTATCTTCAGTATATATGCTTTAACGACGGGGCAAAAGATACGCTGGATGGTATTTTTATAGCCAATGAAAGTGCTTCCAGTGTGGATTTTGCCAGAAAACTCGGAATAATAACAGAAGGTACTTCTATCAATGTGGACAGGGAACAAAAGACCAATGTGGCAGGTTTATTTGCTGCAGGCGATTGCACAGGAGGCTTTAAGCAAATCTCAACAGCGGTTGGCCAAGGTGCACTTGCTGCCAGGAAGATCATTGAGTATGCAAGAGGCGTATCCTCAAATATAAGTGCAGAATTATAATAATCAATATATTAATATCCTTCTTCTATAAAGATGCGATTTGTATAATGACAAATTGCATTTTTAGCGATAAAATAAATATGTAAACAAAAAGTAAATATACATAATTTAAAAAACCTTTTCCAAATCCCTAAGAAGTACCGATTATCATTAAAAGATAACAGGGAGGTAAATATGGAGTGGACTATACGAAGTATATTAAATCCTGTAATTACCAGACTTCTTGTATATGGTGTAAACCCAATTGATCTTGAGTATGTATTGACAAGGGTTGAGGGTAAAAATCACATTAACTCCAGATCGCTGGAGAAATCCTGGTTTGAGGAATGGGAGAAAAAGGCTGAAAAATATGAATCCCTCGGCAAAAGTGCAGAAATCCACGGGAATTATTTATCGGCCAGGGAGTATTTCTTTCATGCAGCACAATGTTGGTATGCAGTTTTCCTTATAAACTTGTCAGGGATTTCTGAGAAGAAAAGGGTTTACGGGATGTATAGGGATTGCTATAGAAAAAGCGTCCAATATTTGGAAACAAAGGTTGAGTGTATAGAACTGTCATTTCAAGATAAGAACCTATTTTGTTATCTGCACCATCCTAAAAAGAGTAATAATTTGAAAAGCCCTTGTGTCATTATATATTCAGGCCTTGGAAGCTGCAAGGAGGAAATGCATACATTGGCAATGCCTCTTGTAGAACGGGGGATTGCTGTGTTTATTGCAGATATGCCCGGAAATGGAGAATCACTCTTAATGGGAGATATAAAGTGTACTGCCAATAATTTGAGCAGTGCTTTTTCATTAATTCCCGACTATCTGGATAAGCGTGATGACATCAAAAATAGGGCTTATGGAGCTTATGGTCTTTGTATGGGAGGAGGATATGCTTATAAGGCTTCTTCCATGGATTCAAGGCATTCATCTTGTGTGACGCTGTTTCCATTATTTATTACGCAGGTAGACAAGAATATTACTCCCCAATGGATGAAGAAAGGGGAATGGTATGATTTCCAGACAGGTGGGAAGGCTGCTGATGAATTTTTAAATGAAATGAGCATATTGGCTCAAGGAACAATCAATTGTCCGTATTTATTTGTACACGGTAAGCATGACAACTGGATGACCTTTGAAAAGGCTGAAAAGTTATACGAGATGGCACAGGGGGTTAAAGAGCAAATAATAATAGAGGAGGAACCTGTTTTTTCAAACAGTCAGGTTGTAACTCATACAATGCCAGTCGGGGAACAAATCCACTGGATAAAGCATACCGCAGCTGATTGGATGTTGAGATATATTTAGGCCCTTATAGTAAAATCATAAATATACTTGTTACAGGGAGGTCTCAATGATTGATAAAAACTTAAACACCCTTGATAAGATATACCAAAGCTTTGTAAGTAATGCTAATCCGGATGATATAATAATGTACTTTAATGAAAGTCAGATAAGCGTTCAAATGTATATTGAGGGTGTTGATTCATATGTCAGGCATCTGATAAACTTAGGTGTAAAGTCTGGGGAAGCGGTGGGTTATTCCATGCCCAACTGTCCGGAAGTATTCTGTCTTTTTACAGCTATAGCAAGAATTGGGGCTTGTGCTGTTCCTCTTTTTCATATGATTCCTGATGCCGCCAAGGCGGATATATTTAGAAAAAGCAGAGTTCAAATCGCCGTTGTTTCTTCGAAGCAGTACGACAGCTTTAAGGAGGCATCTGAGAAGGCAGTTTCACCCTACAGGATTGTGACAATTGATAAGGGATCGGTCTGCCAGTATTCCTTTGAATCAAGTATTGATAATATTGACCTTGATAAAGCACTTGCCAATGGCATAAGCCCTGATTTACCTCTCATAATAGCATCAAGCTCCGGTACTACAGGGGTACCTAAATTAGTTGCCATGTCCCAGTCTAATGTAGCTTCAGAGGTCTATGCAGCCATTGATCTTATAACACCGATTGATTCCGACTGTATAACAAGATATAGAAACTCCATTGCGTTTCCTCTCTCAACGGCAGGCATAATAACGGTTATTGGCATGATATTTGTCAATATACCTATAATATTTTCTCAGGATATATCACCAATAAGGTTTTTGCAGCTGATGTCAATGTGGAAATCCCAAGGATTATCTGCTCCTCCTGCATACTTTGAAGGGATTTTGTCACTTCCTATGCTAGATAGTTTTGATTTGACCAGTGTTAAAGCCATAGCAGGTGGGATGGATTTTATATTCCCTTCACTTGTAAGAAGGATGAAGGAAAAGTTTATAAATATCAGGTATTTTGCTAATGGATATGGTTTGATTGAAACATCCAATGTGTTTATGGTATGCAAACAGACTGTTGAGGATGGGTATGACAAACCTACCAGTATGATGAGAATATGTCGGGGTACTTCAAACTCTATAGAGGTCAGGGGTGAAGACGGTAATCTCGTACCACTTGGCTGTGAGGGAGAGCTTTATGTGAGAGGAAGCAATGTGGTTAAAGGTTATCTTAATAATCCAAATGAGAGTGAAAGTAGCTTTAGCGATGGATGGTTTAAGACAGGAGACATCGTTAGGAATGAGGGAGAGGGCCTGATAACCCTGCTTGGAAGAAGGAAGTATCTTATTAAAAGGGGAGGCAAATCTATTTCCCCTATATTCGTTCAGGATTATTTAAATAAGATTGAGGGGGTTGAAAACTCTGCAGTAGTTGGGGTTCCCCACCAGCTTTATGGTGAGATGATATGGGCGTTTATTGTTGTTAAAAACGGATTTCGTTTGGATTTGAAAGATATAATGAAACATGTAAGAAAGGAATTACCCAATTATATGGTTCCTGACCAGATTTCATTTATTGACCAAATTCCAAAGAACTCCGGAGTGGGAAAGGTTGATTCTGAAAAACTTAAAGAAATGGCATTAATTGAATTAACTAATACATATGGAGGCTGATTATGAGTAGAACTGTTGATTGGAATGATTTTGCATTAAAGGTTTCAGAATATGTAGGTGTTGAAAAAGGTGAGATAGAAGAAGATACAAACCTTTATGGTGACTTGGGAATGGATTCTCTCGGACTATTCAGTCTTGGGATGTATCTGACGAAAACCTATAAGGTAACTGTTCCATTGTCTGCTGTTGCAACAATAGAAACCTGTAAAGACATATTTAATATAATGAATGACTGTTTGGCAAAAAAAGATTAACCATATATGAATGGAGGAAATGGGGTGAAAAGGATAAAGCTTTTTTTTCTTCCCTATGCAGGAGGCACTGCATCGGTATATTTAAGCTGGAGAAAATGCCTTGATCAATCAATAGATATTAAGCCTGTGGAATTAGCGGGAAGAGGTAAACGTATTAATGAACCTCTATATAAAAGGGTGGATGAGGCCGCAGAAGATATTTTTAAGGTTATGTCCAAGGAAATTGGTGAGGGGAAATATGCTATTTTCGGCCACAGCATGGGGGCAATCCTTGCATTTGAAATAGCTAAAAAAATAAACCAAGCAAACCTGAAAAAGCCTGAGCATATTTTTTTCTCAGGCAGAAGTGCTCTTGATTCATTAGCAGAACCCAAATACATTTATACCTTAAATGATGATCAATTTATTAAATCAATAATTAAGTATGGTGGTACAAATAAAGAAGTATTCGAGAATGATGCTTTAAAAGCTATCTTTCTTCCTATTTTAAGAGCTGATTTTAGTATGGTGGAGAGGTATAAGTTTCAAAATAATAATTTTAGGCTAGGATGTGATATAACGATTTTGAATGGAACAGAAGATAAATTGGTTTCCTTCGGAGATCTAAAAAATTGGGAGTCACTGACTTACGGCTCATGCAAATTTTATGAGTTTACCGAGGGGCACTTTTTTATAAATAAGTATAAGCAGGAAATATGTAAAATAATCAGTGAAACACTTGTGGACAAGTATCAAGGTTAAAAACATATGAATCTGGCAAATATAAGATTATAAAGTATTTAATTAGGAGGATGACGATGAAGTTTCTGGATAATTTTTTTAAGCTTAAGGAAAACAATACAAGCGTCAGAACCGAAGTCATTGCAGGATTTACTACATTTATTACCATGGCATATATAATCTTCGTAAATCCCAGTATTCTTAAAATGGCGGGAATGAACTCAGCAAGTGCACTAGGGGACAAAGCACAGGGGTTTACAGCCTTCAATGACCCAGTTGTTGGTGCTGTTTTGGTTGCTACCTGTCTTTCGGCCGCATTAGGAACCATGCTGATGGGTCTTATTGCAAACTATCCTTTTGCTCAAGCACCTGGAATGGGGCTTAATGCATTTTTTACGTTTACTGTAGTTATTGGAATGGGGTATACTTGGCAGCAGGCATTGGCGGCAGTTTTTATTTCAGGAGTAGTTTTTATCATTATAACCCTTACCAAACTAAGGGAAATGATAGTGGATGCAATACCCCTTACATTAAAGCATGCGGTTAGCGGAGGGATAGGGCTTTTTATAGCACTTATCGGCTTTAAAAACGCCGGAATCGTAGGCTCAAACCCAGATACAATTATTGCTTTCGGGAACCTTACCAGGCCTTCAACCCTGCTTGCGTTATTCGGGCTGGTTGTTACAGGAGTGTTAATGACCAGGAAGGTAAAAGGTGCTATGATTATTGGCATATTGATTACAACCGTGTTGGGAATTATTCTAAAGATAGTGCCCATACCTGAAGGATTTACAGTCGTATCTGCTCCACCCAGCCTTTCTCCTACACTCTGGAAAATGGATTTTCCAGGATTACTGAGATTAGACGGGAATGGTGGTGCATTGGCAGCAATAACAAGTATTTTAGCTATTATACTATCCTTTACACTTGTAGATCTTTTTGATACTATAGGAACTTTAGTGGGTACAGGTAATAAAGCTGGAATGCTCGATAAAAACGGGAAGCTGCCCAGAATAAACAAGGCATTATTGAGTGATTCCATTGCAACAACTGCCGGAGCGGCACTTGGAACCTCAACGGTAGTTACTTATGTAGAAAGTTCATCAGGTGTTGTGGAGGGGGGAAGAACAGGGTTAACGTCTGTTGTTGTCTCAATATTTTTCGTACTGGCACTATTTTTCACACCAGTTGCGGGACTGGTTACATCCGAAGCAACTGCACCTGCACTGATAATTGTAGGAGTTCTCATGATGGGAGCTTTGAAGCAGATTGATTTTGATGACTTTTCTGAGGCACTGCCTGCATTCCTGACAGTAGTAATGATGCCGTTTACCTTTAGTATTGCCAATGGGATTGCTGCTGGACTCATTGTTTATCCCTTGGTAAAAATAGCGGCAGGTAAGGTAAGGCAGGTTCATCCTCTGGTTTATATACTGGGATTTTTATTCATTCTAAGGTTTGTTGGAATGGCCGAATATGGGCTGTAGGGTTTTTTAAATTAAATGTTTTGCAATAATTATTTAGAGTTTCCATAATTATTGCAAAACATTTTTGTTTTCTTATCTCAAATCTATGTTTTTTCAATCTCTTTAACTGCAATGTATTCGCTTCCTTCAATCTGCCACGATACATTTTCTTTTTTCAAGCTTACATCAATATGTTGTATATTTTGCTGCATCTGCTTGTAAATTGTCACATCTGCCAACAGCACAGGGTGCTTGACAACCTCAACCCGTTCTTCACATATGGGAATGCGTATGGTTTCTGTTTTTTCGCTAGTGTCTTCAATATCATCACCACGAATTTTTTTCTCAATTATCAGTTCCTCGCGTAAGACAGGAACCGTTAAGGAAATTTCATCATGAAGAACATCTTTTCGGACTATAACATCCCCAGTTTTAACCCATTTTTTGGAGATGCTCAGCTCTTCTTCACGAAGCAAAATCTTGTAATTATCGCTTTCCATAGCCATCCTCCCACAAATTCTCCTGATATTGATAAGAACACCTCTCAAACTTGTTAAACTTGAGAGGTGAACTTATAGGCTTCAAGTCCGATTCTTAATGGAGGTTATAATCTGATTCGTTACCGACTATATTTGGTTCACCATCTTTGTGAACTCGAGCTTCTTCCTTTTTTAATGTTTCAACTACCTTTTTGTGTTCTTCTACTTCACGCTTATAGGCTAAAACTTCTCCTGTAACTACTGTGTGTTTTCCTACTTCAACTCGTTCTTCAGTTACCGGGATTCTTATAGTTTCTTCTTCACCTATTGGGGAATCACTTGGATGCCTGTCGATAGCCCTTCGCTCAATAACAACCTCTTCATGAAGAACAGGAACGTCAACCTCCCTATGCTCTTCTACAATTTCCTTGCTCAGCTCAACTTGCCCGATCTGTACTCTGTTTTTAGATATATCAAGTTCTTCCTGACGAAGGATAAGCTTTTTGTCGTCAACAATTTTTGAATCATGTTCTTCATTATGTGAATCGAAATGCTCATCCTTTAAATCAACATCTTCTGCATCCGAATTAACTTCAGGTCCATTTAAAATAACACCTTCAGCTTTTAGGTTAGCATCGGGAGTATTTAGAAAAACATCTCCAGTTTCTTCCTTATTATTTTTGTTATCGAATATTCCAAAAAGTTTTCCCATAAATCCTCCTATAATTATGTGATGTGATTCAGTTTATTTTTCCCGCTGTCAACACTAATTATCCTATAATGCATTGGAAATTGTGATATAATATTTTTCTATATGAATGAAAAAGCCTATATGAACTATAAATGAATTTTGAGGTATATTAGAGATATATGAGTATATTTGAAACAATTGTGGGTAAGCTTGGGAATCTATCGATAAAAATTAAATTGGCATTTTATGGGATAAAGTTAAGGCTAAATAAGAGAAATACCGAGCTTTTACTTGATATGGCAGTATTAAGCGACTCTATTGGAAATGATATGAGGTCTGAAGAGCTTTATAAAAAGGTCCTGGAGATAAATAATAAAGAGGCAAGGGCTTATTATGGGCTTGCTACTTTACATGATAATAAGGGGGAGTACCAGCAAGCTATAAAAAACTATAAAAGAGCAATTGAGATTAACCCAATGTACAGCAGAGCGTGGTTTTTTCTAGCTAACGCCTTGGATGAAACAGGCTTCAGGGAAGAGGCCATTGAAGCCTATAAAAAGGTCATCGAAATTGTGCCTGATGATTTTTGGGCCCATAACAATTTGGGGGTTATCTATGAGGAAATGGCTAATGACATGGAAGCTTTAAAGCATTTTAAAGAAAGTATGGAAATAGATCCTTATCATTATAAAGCCCATTTTAATATGGGAGTAATATGGTTTAAGCTGGGATACATAGAGAAAGCAATAGAGGAATATGAAGCATCCATAGGTATGAAACGAGATAGCCCTTATGCTTATTTGAACCTTTCGATAATCTACAAGGACAGAAATGATTATAAAAGGGCGGTTGAAGTAATAAGTGATGGAATAAGGAATAATATCAACTGCTCATTTTTATATTATAACAGGGCTTTATTTCTTATGTATGAGGGCTGCGAAGGTGGAGCTGTAAAAGACCTGGAAACTGCCGTAACTTTAAGCCCGGAGTTATTGGAGTATCTTGAAAAGGATGAGGAATTCAGTTCGCTGCATGAGCTTGAAGGATACACTAGGATTTTTGACAACGACTAATGTTGCAAAATAAAGATAACCCATTTTGAATGAAGATTCATTATGGGCTATCTTTACTTTATGCAATATTTAGCGGTTTTCGAATATGTTTGAAATTCCGCCCAATATAGATCCTTCATCCCTTGACTTTGATCCTGCATTTGACATAATTCTGCCGGCCAGCTTGCTGAATGGGAGTGACTGGAGCCAAACTGTTCCAGGACCGGTGAGGGTGGCAAGGAATAGACCTTCTCCTCCAAATATAGCAGATTTAATACCTTTTGCCATCTGTATGTCATAATTTACGGTCCTTGTAAGAGCAACAAGGCAGCCTGTATCCAAACGAATGGTTTCACCCAGACGAAGCTCTTTTTTTATGATGGTTCCACCGGCATGAACAAAGGCCAGCCCGTCGCCCTCAAGCTTCTGCATAATAAAACCTTCACCGCCGAACAGCCCTACACCGATTTTTTTGTTAAATGCAATTCCCACAGATACTCCTTTTGCTGCACAAAGGAATGAATCCTTTTGGCATATAAGCTCTCCATTAAATTGCTTTAAATCCATGGGTATGATTTTGCCAGGATAGGGAGCTGAAAAAGAAACCCTTTGCTTTCCCGAGCCGCAGTTTGTGAAAATGGTCATAAAAAGACTCTCTCCTGTAAGAAGTCTCTTTCCTGCCGTAAGGAATTTACCCATCAGGCCGCCTGCATTACTTTTATCAGAGCCGTCACCAAAGATGGTTTCCATCTGAATATAGCTGTCCATATACATCATTGCACCGGCTTCTGCTATTACACTTTCGTGAGGATCCAGTTCTATTTCAACCAACTGCATTTCACTGCCAATGATTTCAAAATCAATTTCATGACTTCTTTGACTCATTTCCATACATCCTTTTTCTTTTTTTATAATTATATGTGGGATTAATTTATTTTCTGCATTTTATTTAATGATTCCCATATTCCATTTAAGTAAGCAATTCCTAAAGCCCTGTCATAAAGCCCGTATCCGGGTCTTGCCTTCTCGCCCCAAATCATCCTGCCATGATCGGGACGTATATATCCTTCAAAACCTATGTCATGGTATGCCTTCATTATTTCAAACATATCAAAAGAACCGTCGGATGACAGGTGGGAAGTTTCATGGAAGGTTCTTTCCGATATAAACTTAATGTTTCTTACATGCCCGAAATAAATTCTTCCCATGCTGCCGAAGTGCCTGATTAACTCAGGTATATTGTTCTCGGGGTTGGCACCTAAAGATCCGCTGCAAAGGGTTAAACCGTTATAGGGACTATCTGCTAGTTTTACAAGCCTTTCAAGGTTTTTCTTGCCAGTAACTATTCTGGGAAGTCCGAAGAGAGGCCAAGGTGGATCATCAGGGTGAATGGCCATTTTAACATCAACCTCCTCACATACTGGGATTATATTTTCCAGGAAATACTGAAGATTTGAAAACAGTTTGTCTTCATCCACATGCTTATACTTGTCGAATGTTTCCTTTAATTCCTTAAGCCTGTATGGTTCCCATCCGGGAAGCGAAAAGCCGTTTGAATTCGTTTCCATATCTTCAACCAGCTTTATGGGATCTACATCCTTAATAATGTTATTATCATAATAAAGCACCTCCGAGCCATCAGGAAGCTTAAAGGCCAGCTCCGATCTTAACCAGTCGAATACCGGCATGAAATTGTAGCAGATAACCTTAACGCCTGCTTTACCCAGGTTTCTTATAGTATGCTTGTAATTATCGATGAATATGTCTCTGGTTGGAAGCCCAAGTTTTATATCTTCATGGATGTTGACGCTTTCTATTACTTCCAGTTCCAAACCTGCGTCTTCAACAGTTTTTTTCAGCTGAAGTATATTTTCCATAGGCCATACATCACCTACAGGAATATCAAAAAGTGCTCCAACTACACCTGTAATTCCAGGTATCTGTCTTACGTGCTCAAGCTTGATGCTGTCATGGCTCTCACCAAACCACCTGAATGTCATTTTCATTAGATTTTGCCCCTCCTAATCAATTTTAATTAATGCATGACTAAATATATTTTTCTAAAACCGTTTTAACAGCGTGTTTGCCGCATATCATTTCCTTGAAATACCCTTCAACCTTTGTGCCCAATTCGGTAGAATATAGATCTATACCAAATAGCTTATCGTTGGACAATATGGGCTTAAGCCGATCATCTACAGATGCTTCATTGCCAAATTTGATTTCGGAAACATAGCTTTTTAGCTCAGCTAGCATTGGATCAGGGCTTAGCTCCATAAAATCTCCATTGTCATCTACTCCTAAGAGGTATCTGCACCATCCTGCAATAGCAAGAGGAATGTATTTTAAGCTGTTGATATCCAATTTGTCATTAGCAAAATAGGTTTTGATCGTTTCGCCAAATCTTACAGGAATTTTTTGGGATGTGTCAGTGGCTATTCTCTGAGGTGTATCAGGTATGTATTTATTTGGAAATCGAGCTTCAATAACTTCTTTAATAAAGGCTTGCGGATCAAGGATTCCGGGGTGTTCTACAACAGGAAGGCCCTCATCATAGCCGATTTTTTCCACAAGTTTTCTCAAATACCGGTCCTTCATTTCATCTGCAATTGACCGGTAACCTAAAAGGCATCCGAATACTGCAAGGGCAGTGTGAAGAGGGTTTAGACAGGCTCCAACCTTCATTTTTTCAACCATATTCACTGTTTGCCTGTCTGTAAATAGTACACCCGCTGCCTCAAGTGGCATGCGGCCATTTGGAAAATGATCTTCAATCACCAGATACTGTGATATTTCAGCATTAACAAAGGGGGATATGAACGTATTCTTGTCTGTACAAATTACCTCGGTGCTTTCAAATCCAATCTCACCTAATCTTTCTTTTATCTTATCTGAGGGTCTGGGGGTGATTTTATCAATCATGCTCCATGGGAAGGACACCTTTTTCGGATTATTTAAATAGTCCAGGAATTTATTGTCTACAAAGCCTGTTTTTATCCAATTCCGAACAATGGTGTTAATAGAATTTTGAAGTACTTCTCCGTTTTTGGAGCAGTTATCCATGCTGACAAATGCAACGGGCGATTCTCCTTTTAAGTATCTGCAATACGCAAGGGATGCAATTTTTGACATGATATGCTTTGGCTGCTCCGGACCGCTTTCAAAGTCATGTTTTACATCATTTAAATAATCACCGGAGGCTCCGGTAAGGGCGTAGCCCTTCTCGGTTATTGTAAAGCTGACCATCTGCAGAGAAGGCTCTTCAAATATTCTTTTTAGCCTTTCCCAGTGACTTTGCATTGAAGAATCACCTATAAGGCTTTCTGCGATACTTCCTACAACGCTGCTCTTAAGACTTCCGTCAGGATTCATGAGCACCAGAAGGCTTAAGTTGTCATATGGGGCATATATTTTATCTATAATTTCAATGTCATAGGTTTCTGCAACAATTACTCCAGTTTCTGATTTTTTTAAACCTAATAATGTGTCCTGAAGAGGTGCAATAAAACCTTTAAATATATTTCCGGCTCCAAAATGTATCCAGGTAGGATTTTTCTTGGTTTTAGAAACCATTTCTTCAATATCGTAATTTGGTACACCAATATTTGCATCTTTCCAAATTGAATATTCTTTAACTGTATTTCTGCTTAGTTTCATGTAAAGATCCCCTTTCCTCCCAATAAAAATTGCAAGCAATTTTTCAATATTATTATATAGGACGAAAGTGCCATTTTTATTGCTTTTATTGCCGAAAATATTGCAAATATTGCTGTTTGTAAGTGAAGCAAAATTATAAAGCTAGTAATGCAGTTTTTTGCTGTATTTTTTGGGAGATATTCCGAATTCTTTTCTAAAGGCCCTGATAAAATTTGAATAATCTCCAAAGCCGCATTGACTGCAAACGTCAGTCACAAGCTTATTGTCCTTTAGGAGCTCTCTGGCTATAATAAGCCGTTTTTGCTGTATATACCTGTGAACGGTATACCCTGTATTCTTTTTGAATTCCCTGAGAAGATGATATTTGCTTAAAAAGAACCGGGATGATAATGTTTCAAGTGAGACATCACCATTTAGGTTATTATTTATGTATTGAATAATGTTATTAATTTTATCATTGCAGGTAATATCCAATTGGGTTTCCTTGCCGATAGGTAACTGGAATGCACGGTTTAAATAAATCAGAAGCTCCATCAGGTAAGACGTTTTTAATATATCGTTTCCAAAAGCTATGCTGCTGCATGCAAGGCCCAGCTTTTCGACAATGCTATATATGAATTCCGAGGCATCGGGGGTTAACCTTAAAAGGTTGTGTTTGTTTACCGATGAGGAATCAAAAGCTTCAAACAGATTTGTTTTTTCGCTGCATAGACTTTTTATATACTGGGGATTAATCCATATTACAATTCGCTCATAGGGAACCCCTTCATTGATAAATGCCTTGTGAAGCTCCTTGTTGTTTATTATTAAAATATCCTTAGGTCTTAATCTGTATGATTTTCCCTCGATTACATATGTAACACTTCCTGAAAGAAACAAGTATATTTCATAGAAATCGTGGTTATGAAAATCCACTTCAACAGGTATGCTGTCATTGTAGTGAAAAAGCTCAAAATCATTGGTTTTCATGTGCTGCCTTAAAGTGAAATGCTGGCGTGGAAGCTTCATAACGTCACCTCTTTTAATACTTGCTACAAAAGTTATGAATTTATATTATAGCAATTTTTGCATATTTACAAGCAATTTATAACAAGAAATCGGCAAAAGTATTGTAGTATATTATATCTGTATTATATTAAATCGGGGGAGTGGGATTATGTATAATAAACAGAAAATTCTTTCAAATATCAAAGAGGGAGGACTTGTGGCTGTTGTAAGAGCCGACAATGCCGATATGGCTTTTAAAATTGCCGATGCATGTATTGAGGGGGGAGTTGCCTCAATAGAAATTACATATACAGTACCGGGGGCTACGGAAATTATTAAGGAACTAAGCAGCAAATACACATCGGGTCAAATAATAATAGGAGCCGGAACGGTTATGGATTCGGAGACGGCAAGAACTGCAATTATTGCAGGAGCACAGTACATAGTAAGTCCATATTTGAGTGCCAATGTTGTAAAGATATGCAACAGGTACCAAGTGGCATGCATGCCTGGTGCTATGACTGTGAAAGAGGCTGTGGAGTGTCTTGAGGCAGGTGCAGATATAATCAAGGTATTCCCGGGAGAAGTATTGGGGCCGACTTTTATTAAAGCAGTTAAAGGGCCTATGCCTTATGCTGTCATGATGCCTACAGGAGGAGTAACACTGGAAAATGTGGGTGAATGGATAAAAGCCGGAGCAGTAGCTGTAGGCGTTGGAGGGAATCTGACTGCAGGAGCTAAAAATGGTGACTACAACTCAATAACTCAGCTGGCAAAGCAGTTTATTGAAAAGATTAATGAGGCCAGGAATAAGAAGTAAAGCATATCTAAAATAAGTATATTAATGATAATGGTGCAAATTAGAATGTAAAATTTGGGAGGTGCCGTAATGTCAAAGGTTATATGTCTTGGAGAAATAATGTTGAGGCTTTCACCCCCTGGGTATTTAAGGTTTAACCAGGCTACATCTTTCGATGCTGCGTATGGAGGAGGAGAAGCCAATGTCTCCGTATCTCTGGCCAATTATGGAATAGATACAGCATTTGTAACAAAAGTGCCTGACAACCCTATCGGTCAGTCAGCCATAAATGAACTTAGAAGATATGGGGTAAATACAGAATTTATAGCAAAAGGAGGAGAAAGGCTAGGTATATACTTTCTTGAGAAAGGTGCATCACAGAGGCCTTCCAAGGTTGTATACGACAGAGCACATTCTTCCATTTCTTCTGCTAAAGCTGAGGAGTTTGACTGGGATAAAATATTTGATAAAGCCAAATGGTTCCATTTTACAGGAATAACGCCTGCTTTAGGAGTAGATACAACCATATTGGCAAAAGAGGCTTGTAAGGCGGCAAAAGAAAAAGGATTGACAATAAGCTGTGATCTAAACTACAGGAAAAGCCTATGGTCAACACAAAAAGCAGGGCAGATAATGGGTGAATTGATGGAATGTGTGGATGTTTGCATTGCCAATGAGGAAGATGCCGAAAAAGTCTTTGGAATAAAAGCCGACGACTCCGACATATCAGGAGGCAAGCTGAGCCACGGAGGTTATAAGGATGTTGCAAAAAAGCTAATAGACAGATTTAAGTTTAAAAAAGTAGCTATTACCCTAAGGGGAAGCATATCCGCATCTGACAACAATTGGGCCGCAATGCTTTATGACGGAAATGAGTTTTATTTCTCAAAAAGCTATCCAGTTCATATTGTAGACAGGGTCGGAGGTGGAGATGCTTTTGGTGGAGGCCTGATATATGCAATCCTTAATCAATACAATATGCAGGATACCATCGAATTTGCGGTAGCAGCTTCGTGCCTTAAGCATTCCATAGAGGGCGACTTCAACCATGTTACCGTTAATGAGGTAAAAACCCTTATGGGCGGTGATGGCTCAGGAAGAGTGCAGAGATAAAACTTAGGGAGAATATTTTAAGCTATGAATAATTTATACGAGTTGACACAAATAGTGGATAAAGCAGTCGATAATGTACGAATAACGGATATTCACACACACCTATTTTCAGAGTGCTTTAAAAGCTTGTTTCTTTATGGAATAGATGAACTATTGACATATCATTATCTCGTTGCAGAAACAATGCGGCAAATTGATATGGACTGCAAAAGCTTCTACAGCCTGAGTAAAAGTGATCAGGCTCAGTGCGTGTGGGATGCTCTGTTTATTAATAATTCTCCTGTGAGTGAGCCTGCCAGATCAATAATCACCATATTCAGTAAGCTTGGAATTGACGTAAACAACAGGGATTTAAACTATTATCGTGAATATTTCAGTTCCAGGACGCTAAAGGATCATATAAACAGAGTTTTTGACATAGCCAATCTCAAGTGCGTGGTAATGACAAATGACCCCCTTGATAAAACTGAAAGTGCAGTGTGGGAAAATGGTTACATCAAGGATGACAGGTTTAAGGCTGCCCTTCGTGTCGACAGGGTGTTAAACGGCTGGGAGAACTCGGTCTTAGAACTTAAGGGGCTTGGATTTAATGTGCAGAAAGATCTGTCAAGGCAAACCATTGATGAAATAAAAAGGTTTCTCTTAGAGTGCATAGAGCGGATGGAGGCTTTATACTGTGCCGTATCTCTGCCGCCGGATTTTAGCATGTCGGACAGCTCAATAAGGGCTAAAATTATAGACAGCTGTGTATTGCCGGTATGCAGACAGAAAAACATTCCCTTTGCATTGATGATAGGGGTAAAGCGTGATGTTAATCCGGAGCTGGAACTGGCAGGAGATTCGCTTGGCAAGGTTGATATAAAGGAGCTGGAATATCTGTGCTCCAATTATAAATACAATAAGTTTTTAGTTACCTTGCTGTCTCTTGAAAACCAGCATGAACTTGTGATAACAGCAAGAAAATTCCGAAATCTAATGATTTTCGGGTGTTGGTGGTATCTCAATTCTCCTTCATTGATAGATCATATAACAAAAATGAGATTTGAATGGCTGGGTACGTCATTTATACCTCAGCATTCCGATTGCCGTGTGTTTGAACAGCTTATCAGCAAGTGGGAGCATTCCAAAGGTGTTATAGCCGCTGTACTTAAAAGTAAGTACAGCGACTTGATGGCAGTGGGCTATAGAGTAACGCAAGAGCAGGTACAAAGGGATGTGGAAAACCTGTTTGGAGTCAACTTCTGGAATTTTATTGATAAAAAGCTTTGATTAATAGGCTTTTGTTTATGTCTAGGAAATTATGGTGTATGCTACACCACAATTTCTCACGACAACAATCAAGGTTGCAAAATCGCAAGCGATTTTGATCCTTTCAAAGCATCTGACGGTGGAACTCCCTTATGCTTTTTAAATACCTTGCTGAAATAAAAAATATCGCTAAACCCGCTTAACTGTGCTGCCTCGCTTACTGTATATCCTCCTGTGCAAAGAAGATTTTCAGAAACATTTATCCGCACCTTGTTGATATACTCTTTTATCGAGCAATTGTTGTTCTTTTTGAACAAAGCACCCAGGTATACGGGATTTAGGCCTGTAATGCATGATAAATCTTCTAAAGATATATTTTTATTGTAGTTTGCAATGATGTATTCCTTGACTTTTTGCACCCGCATATCGGTAATAAGGGAAGATTTATTATAATGAGCAATACATAAAAGCTTGTGAAGGATTAACATAAAGATTGCCCTTACTTTTAGCATATAGCCGGGGCTTTTTTCAATCCAGACAGAATCCAGGTCCTTATATAAATCCAGGAGATCTTTAAAGACACCGGTTCTGAATATGGTTGGAAGCGGTAAAGGCACTATATCATGGAGGGGCAGGAGCCAGCCGAAATTAATTGCATAGCATTTAACAGGATTATCTTGATAAGTATGAGCCTGCCTTTGGCTTCCTTTTGTGATATAGATAAAATCTCCAGGTTTTAGTGAGTATTCGATACCGTTGACCATATACACAGCACACCCTGAGTATACAAAAGTAAGGTCGTCAAAATCAATTGTGCTATTCTCAACGCTCCATGACGGAGTGGATTTTCTGTTGATAAAATACTTGATATCAGGTATCAGGTTATCAATTTCTGTAAAATTCATTATGTAAACTTCCCTTCAATAAGGCATGAATGAAAATGACTAAAGACTAAATAAAATTATATAAAACTATTTATTTTTTACATGCACCTCTATATTGAAATAGTGCAAATATTCCATTATATTTTTTAACAAAGTAAAATCAATGCCGTATTTAAACGGGTTATAGAGAAATAAAAGATTATATACATGATATATCATAATAAAAAATATCTCAAGTGAATCTTTAATTTTTACAAGTAAACTTTAATTATTCTATTCTTCATACTGACCAATCATATTAAAATTATATTAAGGCATGAATGACTAATTATGGGCATAGTGATAAATTTATTGGTTGTTATGGGGGGATATAGCATGATAGGATCAGATATGGAAAAAGAATTTAAAATGAATAAGGGGTATAGCTGCTGGCTAAGCTATAAGGAGATTAATGACCCTGAATTAAGAAAAAAATATTTAAACTGGTGTACAGATATAATTGCAGTTGAGGATTCGCCTATCATCCAATCAGTATTAGCGGAGTTTCGTACAGGAATTAAGAAAATGCTGGGAACAGAGCCTTGTATATCCGCTGCAAGCCATAAGGGGAAGTTTATCTGTATCGGAACTTTAGGAAGACAGAGTGATATTGACAATGCTGTGGGTGAAATTGAGCAAAACCGAATTAATGAAGATGGATACCTAATAAAGTCAGTAAAAAATGGGGAAAAAGAATATATTATAGTTACAGCAAAAACTGATAAGGGAGTGCTTTACGGAGCTTTTTCGCTGCTTAGGCTTATTCAGACTAATAAGGCACTTGATGGGATAAACATGATAGAAAATCCCGCCAACCCTTTAAGAATTATAAATCATTGGGACAATATGGACGGAAGCGTTGAAAGAGGTTATGCAGGAAATTCAATTTTTTACTCGAATAATAGATTTACAGGTAATTTGAAAAGAATAAGGGACTATGCAAGACTTCTGGCATCAATCTGCATTAACGGTATTGCAATTAATAACGTTAATGTGCATAAAGTTGAAACAGGACTCATAACAGAAGATTATCTGCCTTATGTTGCAAAGGTTGCAAACATATTCAGGGAATACGGAATTAAAACATTTTTAAGCGTTAATTTTGCAGCCCCCATGGAGATTGGTGGCCTTCAAACCGCTGATTCCCTTGACGCGGGGGTAAAAAGATGGTGGGCAAGGAAGGCGGAGGAAATATACAGCTATATACCTGATTTTGGGGGATTTTTAGTCAAGGCGGACTCGGAGTTCAGGCCAGGGCCTTTCACATACAACCGCAACCATGCGGATGGCTCCAACATGTTGGCAGAAGCTCTTAAACCCCATGGAGGTATAGTTATATGGAGGTGTTTTGTTTATAACTGCCAGCAGGATTGGCGGGATAGAAAAACAGATCGAGCAAGGGCTGCATATGATCATTTTATGCCTCTTGACGGAATGTTTCATGATAATGTGATATTGCAGATTAAAAACGGCCCCATGGATTTTCAAGTTAGGGAGCCTGTATCGCCTCTATTCGGAGGACTTAAAAAAACCAATACCATTCTTGAGCTTCAGATTACTCAGGAATATACAGGCCAGCAAAGGCACCTGTGCTATTTGGTGCCGATGTGGAAGGAAATACTAGACTTTGATACATTTGCAAAAGGGGAAGGATCAAATGTCAAGAACATCGTCAACGGAAAGGCCTTCAACAATAAGCATGGAGGAATTGCAGCCGTTGGGAATGTGGGGAATGAGATGAGCTGGACAGGTTTTCAAATGGCCCAGTCAAACCTTTACGGATTTGGAAGGCTATGTTGGAACCCTGACCTTTCAAAAGAGGAGATAACTGAAGAATGGATAAGGATGACTTATTCCAACGACAAGATTGTTGTTGATACCATATCAAGCATGCTATTAAGCTCATGGAGGATATATGAGAATTATACATCGCCTCTTGGAATCGGATGGATGGTAAATCCCAGCCACCATTTCGGACCTAATGTGGACGGCTATGAATATTCAAAATGGGGCACATACCATCGTGCGGACTGCAAGGGGATAGGGATTGACAGGACAGTGAAAAACGGAACAGGCTATACAAATCAGTACTATAAAGAAAACGCGGAAACATATGAAAACATAGATACCTGTCCCGAGGAGCTTTTGTTGTTTTTTCATCATGTTCCCTACACATATAAGTTGAAATCCGGTGAAACCATCATTCAGTATATATATAATACCCATTTTGAAGGGGTGGAGCAGGCAATTCATCTGAAAGAGCAGTGGCATAGCTTAAAAGACAAAGTTGATTGTGATTTTTATTCCCATGTGCTTGAGAGACTGGAAGGACAGATAGAACATGCAAAGGAATGGAGGGATGTGGTCAACTCGTATTTTTACAGAAAATCAGGAATTGAAGATGAATTGAATAGACAAATCTATTAATAACGCCTTACAAGGGGAGGATTTTTTATGCAAGATGTACCGGATTATAAAAATACAAAACTAAGCTTTGAAGAGAGGGCTAAGGATTTAGTTTCCAGAATGACACTTGAGGAAAAGGTAACCCAGATGCTGCATCAGTCTCCAGCTATACCAAGGCTGGGAATACCTTCCTACAATTGGTGGAATGAAGCACTTCATGGAGTAGCAAGGGCAGGTACTGCCACAATGTTTCCACAGGCTATAGGAATGGCTGCAACATTTGACGAAGACCTCCTTTATAAAGCAGCGGATGTTATATCAACTGAGGGCAGGGCAAAATTTCATGAGTTTCAAAGAAAAGGAGATCATGATATTTACAAGGGATTGACCTTCTGGTCACCAAATGTAAACATATTCAGGGATCCAAGGTGGGGCAGGGGGCATGAAACATATGGGGAAGATCCATATTTGACAGGAAGGCTGGGTGTAGCTTTTATAAAAGGTCTTCAGGGAAATGATGACAAATATCTCAAATCCGCAGCCTGTGCAAAGCACTTTGCAGTCCACAGCGGTCCTGAAAGCAAAAGACATGAGTTTAATGCCGTTGCATCAAAAAAAGATATTAGAGAGACATATCTTCCTGCATTCAAGGATTGTGTCAAGGAAGCAAATGTAGAGGCTGTTATGGGAGCGTATAACCGTACCAATGGAGAGCCTTGCTGCGGCAGCCCGACGCTTCTTAAAGAAATACTGAGGGAAAGATGGGGATTTAAAGGGCATGTGGTATCTGACTGCTGGGCTATCAAGGATTTTCATGAAAACCATATGGTAACAAAGACCGCACCGGAGTCGGTTGCACTGGCTGTTAATAATGGATGTGACCTCAACTGCGGAAACATGTATGTAAATTTGTTATTGGCACATAAGGAAGGCCTTGTGACAGAAGAAACCATAGATGAATCTGTCGTGAGGCTTATGGTTACAAGAATGAAGCTTGGTATGTTTGATGACCCGAACGAAGTTCCGTATACAAAAATTCCCTATGAAATGAATGATTGTACTAGGCACAGAGAATTTGCACTTGAAGTCACTAGAAAATCTCTTGTGCTCCTAAAGAATGAAAACAACATGCTGCCTTTAGATAAGAACAAGATAAAATCAATAGCGGTTATAGGCCCAAATGCCGACAGCAGAGATGCTTTAATTGGCAATTATTTTGGTACGGCATCCCAATACATTACTGTTTTGGATGGAATACGTGAAGCTGTTTCAAAGGACACTAGAATAAACTACTCGTCAGGCTGCCATCTGTACAAGGTAAAAACCGGGCTTGCAGAGCCCAGGGAGAGATTTGCAGAGGCTATGGCGGCTGCTGAAATGTCTGATCTGGTTGTTATGTGTATGGGGCTTGATGCAACTCTTGAGGGGGAAGAAGGGGATGTTTCAAACGAGTATGCAGGAGGAGACAAATTGCACCTAAACTTTCCCGGACTACAGCAGGAGCTTCTTGAGGCTGTATATAAGTCAGGAAAGCCTGTTATTTTGGTGCTTCTTTCAGGAAGTGCACTTTCCGTGACATGGGCAGATGAGAATATACCTGCCATAATACAGGCCTGGTATCCCGGAGCACAGGGAGGCAGGGCAATTGCATCGATGATTTTTGGAGAGTTCAGCCCGGCAGGAAGGCTCCCTGTTACTTTCTATAGGACTACTGAAGAGCTTCCCGATTTCGAGGATTATTCCATGCAAAACAGGACATATAAGTACATGGAGAATGAAGCACTCTATCCTTTTGGATACGGTCTTAGTTATACAAGGTTTTTATATAGTGATATTAAGATTTCAAAGGATAAAATTAATATAGGTGACAAAATAAAATGCAGTGTATCTGTAAAGAATATAGGAGACTATGAATCGGATGAGGTTGTGGAACTTTATCTTAAGGATCTTGAGGCTAGCAGTACTGTTCCTAGATGGAAGCTGGTGGGCGTGAAGAAACTCTATCAACTGAAACCGGGGCAGGTGGTAACAACAGAGTTTGAGGTAAGCCCTGAACAAATGGCCATGGTTGATGATGAAGGAAGAAGTATTCTAGAGCCAGGCGTATTTGAATTGTTTGCCGGAGGAAGCCAGCCTGATGAAAGAAGCCAGAAGCTGACAGGTACTAAGGTTCAAAGGGTCAGGTTTGAGGTAATCGGTAGTCCGATTGAGTTTAAATAAAATTATATTAAGATAAGTGGCTTTTGATGTGGAATTTATCAAAAGCCACTTATCTTATATTGCCTTCGCCTTTATATTTCTGTACTCACCGGGTGTTATACCAACATACTTCTTAAAGAATCGGTTAAAGCTCTGATTGTTATTATATCCCAGGCTAAGTGCGATTTCGTTTATATTAAGGTCAGTTTGCCTTAAAAGTCTCTGTGCCTCTTCTATTCTTAAATTGTTTATATAGTTTACTATGTTTTCTCCCGTTTCATCATTAAATATCTTACGAACATGTGAATAGCTTAAGCCTACATGATCAGCCAGCATGTTTATATCAATATCCTTTTTGTAGTTTTTATGTATATAGTTCAAGATATTGTTAATATGTGTCCTGGAGTCAGCTTTGGGCTTCTCGCAGTATTCAATAATGCGAAGGTATATTTTTGCCAGCCACAGGCTTACATCATCCAATGTTTCTATTTCAGTCAATTGGCTGTATATATTGAAGTCGTTTCCAAAAATATCACTTACACTTATATTCAAATCAAGGAGGTACTTGATGGTGCTTCCAAGCAATTGATTGATAATTAAGATAACATTGTCATAAGTGAGCTTTTTGTTTTCTTTGATATCATTGAAGAAATCGTTCAATGAATTTATAAGGGCTTCTTTAGAGCCTGCATCAACAAAGTTTATAATTTGTTTTTCAAATGTAAACGGATAATAGTATTTACTGTTTCCATCATATATATCTTCGTTGGATATTATGCTTCCATGGCCCTTCATAAACCTGAGCTTTAAGATATTCTGTGCATCAAAATATGAGGTTTTTACATCTGTCAGACTGCTATAAATATTTCCAATGCTGAAAGTAACAGAACTGTCAATTACCTTGGAAATTTCTTTTTGTATCGTTCCAAAACACTGTTTCAAAACAGCAATAATATTCCAGTAATCAGACTTGTCAGGATTAATGACAAGTACTATTTTATCTTTTTCCATAACCAGTCCCGAACATGGAATGGATTCCGAGATTACATCTTGAGATATACTTAATATAGCTGTCTTTAAATAGTACTGCTGATCGCTTGAAAAGTTTGCTGCAAATTCATTAAAACAGTCAATAGATATAATTGCACATATGAAATACTGGTTGTAAAACATATCCTGATGCTCATCACTCTCTGAAGACCTGCCTTTTAAAAGCCCTAATAGATAATTCTCCCTAAGGTGCCTTGTATTTTTCTCAATTGTATTAAAAAGATGGTCCTCTTGCTTAATCAAAGAATCAAAGGCTTTAGACAAGAGGGTGACTTCATTTTCAGTTCCTATTATATCTATACCTTTTCTGCTTTTTATGTCATTAACCAGCTTTTTAACAGGGTTGTATAACCTTCGTGATATAAAATAGGACAAAAGAATTCCAATTACCAGAAGAGCCACACATATATAAATTATAAGCATCCTAATGGAAGTAAAGCTATTTGTAAGATTATCAAGGGAAAATGTGCCCACAAATATCCAATCATTAATGTCTGCTTTTGTATATGTTATCAAATGTTTTTTGCCATTAATCCTGGTAGTCAGGTCACCAACCTGTTGTTTGTTGGTAAGTATACTTGCTACGTAATCCTTGGAGGATATGTTTGAGCCAACCGATGTTTTATCCACATCTGATACCACATCACCTTTTGAATTAATGATGCCTATATATCCCTCATTATTTAGATTGTCGCTGTTAATTAATTTGCTTAATTGATTTTCATATATATTTACAACAATAGCTCCGCTTAATTCCGTTGTGTAGGAAGTAAGCGGATAAATATATGACAAAACATAGTTTGACGAGTTGGAACTTTTGCTCTCATCCAAACCATCAACTGTATTGCTTGAACGCCTTTGACTTGTCAGCCTGGGATTTAGCCATGCTATGGGTTCCTTTAAGTATTTGCTGTACATATAAGATTTAATCCATTCTGTGTCATCAAAGTTTTCCTTAAGGCATACTTTTTCACTTGTAATTACATAGTTTGAATTATCCAAATACAAATACACCGAGTGATATCGGTCATTTATGTTGACAATACCGGAAAGCATGCTTTGTATCCTATACATAATGAATAAGTCTTCTTTGTTTTTTGAATTTGCTTGAAACTTGGTATAGTCATAAAAATTTGTAAGGTTACTATCCATGGAAATACGTACAGCATCCTTATTTACAAGATCAGTTAACAAGCCGGTAATGCTGTTTGCAACTTTTAGTTTATCTATACCCCATTTTGTGATTTCATCTTCTGAATAATCCATAATAGTATAATTGGATATGGTGGCAACTATTATTACCGGAATAATAATAAAAAGTGAAAGTGCTATAAAAAGCTTAACTATCAAAGTATAATTCTTCACAGTACACCCCTAAATCAGCATGAATAGAATCCTTTACTAATATGTTGTTTTCCTATAGCAGAAATAATTATATAACAAGTTACACTTTTGTAAAATATATCACTTTTAATTATTATACAGCAATCAATATTAATTTCAATTGTATTAATTTATCTAAGTTCATGAAGATGCAAACGATTATTACTGGGAAATATAGTAAAACACTGGGGTCTGTTTGTTTCCATTATGAAAAGAAGTTCCAAAAACCTTTAAAGTGGCTGGAATCAATGGATAAGTAAAAGTGATATATCGTAAAATTGTCATTCTTGAATAAACTTTGGAGGGCAGTATAATGAAAATGTAACTCATTTCCTGATAAAGTAAAGAGAGAGAGAAAATATAAAAAGGGGGATAGTAATAATAATGAGTGATATAGCTGCAAAAACTAGCATTCCTGCTCCTACTGACATGCCTAAAAAAAAGAATATACTATTCTATTTGAAAAAAGATTGGATTCTGTATTTGATGTTACTCCTTCCAATGGCGTATTTTATTATATTTAAGTATATACCCATGTACCAAACTATAATTGCATTTAAAGAATACAACCCTTTTCAAGGAGTTTTAAAAAGCCCATGGGTTGGATTGGACAATTTTAAAGAGATATTTAGAATGAGTGACTTTTATAGAGCTGTCAGAAATACCTTGATGATCAATTTATTTGACTTGATTATGAGTTTTCCGGCTCCAATTATTTTGGCTATTATAATTAATGAACTCAAGATAAACTGGTTTAAAAGAACTTCACAAACACTTTTGTATCTACCTCACTTCCTATCATGGGTAATAATAGGAGGTATAGTTCTTCAAGTATTTTCGCCAAGTACAGGTATAATACCTTCCTTAATGAAATCTTTAGGATTAGGGGAAATAGCGTTTCTCACAGAAAAATGGAACTGGCTTTTCACATATGCAGGGGTTGGTGTTTGGCAGAGTGCAGGATGGGGCATGATTATTTATCTTGCAGCAATATCGGGTATAAGCCCTGAGCTTTATGAGGCGGCAGAGGTGGATGGAGCAGGGAGGCTCCGAAGGATATGGCATATTACATTACCTGCACTTAAACCGACAATCATTGTGTTATTGATATTGAATGTAGGTAAAATCGCAATGATCGGTTTTGATCGTCCTTTTATTATCGGTAATCCACAAGTTAATGACTTTTCGGACGTTATCAGTACGTTTGTATACAGGGTAGGTATTCAGTCTTTCAGGTATAGTATTGCTACAGCAGTAGGATTGTTCCAGTCTGTAGTTGGTATGATACTGATAATACTAACCAACTTTATTGCTAAAAAATCCGGCGAACAGGGAATCTGGTAAAGAAAGGTGCATAAGCTATGGAAGCTAAATTATCAAATAGTATATTAAGTAAAGATAAAATAAGTAATAATAAAAAGCAAAAAAACTTTGACAAGGGTTTTGATGTGGTTATGATAGTTATTACAGCAATTGCAGCACTACTTTGTCTATTGCCTGTAATAAATGTAGCAGCCGTATCCCTTAGTTCAAATTCAGCAATCATATCCTCAAAGGTATTTTTGTGGCCTGTTGAATTTACAATTGACTCATATAGAGCTATATTTGCAGATAAGTCAATGATGTGGTCTATGGTTTTTACAATAATAATAACTGTTATATACACAGTGGTAAGTATGGCTTTGACCATTGCAGCAGCATACCCGCTCTCAAAAAAGCAGCTTAAAGGCAGAGGCGGTTTCTTGTTGATAATTGTAATAACCATGTATTTTAGCGGAGGTATAATACCGGACTATATCCTGGTTAAAAGTCTGGGGCTATTGGATAATATGTGGAGCCTTATTCTTCCGGGTGCAATCAGTGCCTTTAACTTGATTCTCTTGAAGTCATTTTTCAATTCATTACCTGAAGGCCTGGAGGAAGCAGCCAGAATTGATGGTTGTACCGACTTTGGAGTTCTGGTAAGGATAGTGCTGCCGCTGTCTCTTCCAATCATAGCTACATTAAGTTTGTTTTATGCAGTAGGAAAATGGAATAGTTTTATGGATGCTTTGTTTTATATTACTGATCCAAATAAATACCCGTTACAGCTTAAACTCTATCAGATTATCGCAAACAGCCAGTCACTGGAGTCTGCTTTTGCTGAGGGCAATATGTCTCCAGGTATGCTGCCGGACAGTTTGAAGGCTGCAAGTGTTATGTTTGCCACTATTCCCATAGTATGTGTTTATCCGTTCATACAGAAGCATTTTATTAAAGGGGTTATGATAGGGGCTATTAAGGAGTGATATAATATCTCATAAATTAAAATCTATATACATGGGCTTTAATGATGGAGGTTTTATATATCAATTAATATTATTGTATAGTTTCGAAAAGTAACTGGTAATTGGCTTGAAAACAAAAATTCAGGTTTGATTCATAAAAAACAAGGTAAAAAACCTTATTGAACTTTGAAAAAAGTATATTGTTACGACAGAGCAAATAAAAAAGGGCATGGC
>NZ_DATCTU010000119.1 GCF_036567765.1 Pseudobacteroides sp. | reverse complement strand
TCTTTGCAGAAAATTTGTTTTTCAGTACTTCTTATTTGAAATTATAGGTTTAGCTGTTGTAACATATGTACCTTGATACATATTGTAATTCCGCTGTATTATGGTAGTCAGAGCTATTATAGGAGCATATACTAAGGCATCTTGCAGCTACTTATATACTAACTTATCAGTTACCCGAGAGTAATGGATTGATATATTCGTGTTGACTTCAGGTTACACTAATGATATACTATATAGGTAACCTTAGAGTTACGTTTTCTGTATCATCTTTAGTAATTGCATCAAATAGAAACTTTTTAAGGAGTTCAAAATTATGATAAGAGACTCGACTTAATAATACTTAATAATTGTTGAATATTGACGAATATTGTTTTTCTTATTACAATACTTTATGGGAGTAATAATGTACTTATTTCTAAAAAAATGTCATTTCGTAATATTACCTATAGCAAGTCTTAATACTTCCAAAAACTAAATTAATCTATAAGGGGAGGAACAAAATGCTGAAAAGAAGACTAATCTCAGCAATGCTTCTTGCTGTGCTAATGACGGAAATAATTATAGGCTCGACAACAGCTTATGGTATGGAATTTCCAATTCGGCAAAAAATTGCAAGAACAACAAGCATACCAACTGCCATCAGCTCAATGACGGATGAAATCAAGAAGAAAATACTAGAAGAGCTTGGCAAAATGCCATCACCTACACCGACGGTGTTATCACAGAAGATGAAGAATCCTGAGAAATTCGAAGAATTACCAAGGTTTGCATCTGCTGCAACTGAAGGTAAAAAACAACAGGCATCAATAAGTCTGGCTGATTTGCAGAAGAGTAACGAAAAGAAGAAAGACAAAACCGAAATAATTGTAAAGTACAAGGATTTAAACCAGAAGGATCAGACCTTGAATAAGCTAAGGGCAAAAAAGCCAAACGTGCTTTTTAGGTCCAATCAGTCAAGCAAACGGCTTAAGCTTGATACCATAGAGGTATCAGATGAAACCCAGTTGAGTGATGCTATTAATGAACTAAAAAAAGACCCAAATGTCGAATATGCACAGCCAAATTACAAGCTGGATCTTATGAGTGAACCTACTGATGATATGTTTTTAGATGAATGGGCTCTTAAGAATTCAGGACAGACTATTAATGGTCAGACCGGAATACTTGGAGTTGACATAAATGCTGTAAATGCCTGGACTATAACAAAAGGCTCAGATGCTGTAAAGGTAGCAATAATAGATTCTGGAGTAGATATAAATCATCCTGATCTTGCAGGTGCAATTTATAGGAATCCAAATGAACAAGCGAACGGTTTGGATGACGATGGAAATGGATATTTAAATGATTATAATGGTTGGAATTTTACAACAAATACCAATAATGTCTTTGACTCTGAGTCCGAAGATACTCACGGTACCCATATCGCAGGAATAATTGCTGCCGGAATGAATAATAGTGGTATTGTAGGAGTGGCACCTAATGTAAAGTTAATCCCTTTAAAATTTATCAGCGGAAATACTGGTTACACAAGCGATGCTATCTCAGCAATTGAGTACTGCCAGAAAATAGGTGTAACCATTGCGAATTTATCATGGGGTGGACCTAATTTCAACGAGGCCTTGAAGGATGCCATGACAAACAGCTCGATACTATTTGTGGTTGCCGCCGGAAATGCAGGAAGAAGTATTGACAATAATCCTGTATACCCTGCTGCATATGATCTTCCAAATATGATTACAGTTGGATCAAACGATAATAAAGGCCAGATTTCCACGTTTTCCAACTTTGGCTCAAAGGTGGATATTGCTTCTCCTGGTTCATCAATATTAAGTACACTTCCAGGTAATAAATATGGATATTTAAGCGGTACTTCAATGGCAGCACCATTTGTAACAGGTACAGCAGCACTTATAAAAAGCAATGATGGATCACTAAATGCTGTTGAAATAAAGGAAAGGATTTTAAATAACGCAACCAAATCCACAAGCCTTTCAGGAAAAGTTTCAACGTCGGGAAGGCTCAATGCTTATGCGGCACTGATAAACAAGGCTCCGGAATATGAAAGCAATCCTTTGCCTTCAGAGACTCCAACTCCGCAAATACCGACAGACAAGTCAAAAGAGCCTCAAAATGTTTATGATGCAAGCCTTATAGGTACAGGTAAGACTGAAAAACCACTGAATGTTGAAAACAATCTTTTTATTGATGCACTTATTAACAAAGGAAATTCCAGTACAGCTAGTGAAAATGGAATTGAAAACCTTAGCATCAACAAGATGAAGGGGAATTTTGTATCCGTTTCCTGGACAACAGAGGTTGAGGCAGATTCTGTTGTTCTTTATGGAAGCAAAGCAGTATTGGAAAATAAAATATCATATCCAGAGTTAACTACGAAGCATCAGGTGATGTTAAAGCTTGATAATGATCAAATCTTTGGTTTCTGTAAGGTTGTTTCTACAACCAAGGATGGAAGAATTTTCGAATCGGCTGTTAAGGAAAGTCCAAATATTAATGATTTGGGCGGTGAGCCTGTCAGTCCTTTATCGATTGTTGAATCTGTATATAGGTCTGGGCTACAAGATGTTAATACCCTCAGCTATGTAATGGACAATGGTTCAAACCACTCTTTAGTAACCGCTCAGTCAATAGGCGAGTGTACTGTTTTCGGTACTGCCAATGGGACTACTCATGATTTTTATACTATTAACCTTACAGCAGGAAAGACATACTCCATAAGCCTTAAAGGCATGGCAGCAGGAGAAGACTATGATATAAGCCTTTTGGATGATGTGTTAAACTATGTAGGGTATTCGGTAAATGGCTCAAACTATGATGAGAATATAAGTTTTACTGCCACAAAAACAGGAATTTATTTTATTGATATTCAGCCATACACATACAATACTAGCTCGGCCCATCACAACTATCAGCTCATGGTGTACTCAGCGGAAAAGGCTCCAGATAGCTTTGAGCCAAACGACAGCAAGGAAACAGCAAAAGCTCTGTCGGACAGTACTGTAATAGCACCTACAATAAATATAAACACAGATGAAGACTGGTTTGTACTGGATACATTAAAAGTCGGCAAGCTGGCAATGACGATGAAAAGTATTCCAACAGGCTGTGACTATGACATGCAGGTTTATAATTCCAGCGGTTCCTTGCTTGGAGGATCTTATAGCTCAGGAAATCAGGATGAAAGCTTGGGAACCATTATTACAGTTCCAGGAAAATACTATGTGAGGGTTTATTCCTATACAGGCTCAAGCTCAACTGATACATATGAGCTTAAAGTAGGGGTGTATACTCCAGACCAGTATGAAGTTAATGACGATATATATAATGTTAACAATCAGAATAACCCTGTGATAAGTATTAACAGCTCTATCAGTGCTTCATTGGATAATCAGGATGATATTGACTGTTACAAATTTTCATTGGCAAGTAGTACAAATATAGGGATAAGGCTACAAAATATACCTTCCGGTATGGATTATGACTTAGTGGTATATACATATTCAAACGGCAATTTTACAGAGGTGGAACGTTCTACTGCCGGAAGTAATTCGGATGAGTCGGTTGTAAGCCAGCTGGCAGCAGGTACTTATTTTGTCAAGGTTTATTCCTATTGGGGCAGTTCCGAAAACCAGAGCTACAGACTGAGTGTTTATGATGATAATGCTGGTGAAGCATCGATGATATCGGACAAGTCCACTGCGAATGTGGGGGATTTCATAACTGTAAGCATCAGGGCAGACAGAGTCACAAACCTTGCAGGATATCAGGTTAACTTGAAGTATGATCCTGCGGTGTTGATGCCTGTAGATTTTACTGATGCCCCTTTTGATGTTTCCACATATCCAATGTATGGGAATATACTGGTAAATCCTAGGTATTCACCATTCCCAAGTGCTATGAATAACTTGTATAGCGGTATTCTGAATTTTGGAACCTGTTATATGAACATTGATGGATATAGAGCAAATGGTGTAGCAGAAAGCACAGGTACTTTGGCGATAGTAAGATTTAAAGTACTCAAGACGAACCAAATAAAGATCCAGTTTGAAAGCACTCAATCAATGCCAGGTAATACACAGGGAGTAGCATTTTATGATTGGTATGGCAATACTTTAAAGTGTAATGTGAATCAAACTTTAGTGGTGAATGAGGAATTACCTGTAAATGCCCAAGCAGTCACCAGCAGTAGTGCTGAGGTTGATAAGGGAGTAAGGCTGGAAGCATTTTCAGATTATATAATAAGCGGTTATATCAAACCTGATGTTAATTCGAGCAATTCAGATATTAAAGCTGGATTTAAAGTTGAAATAGAAGGAACAACAGCCTCTGGAGTGACAGATCCAAGCGGTTATTTTCAATTTCTCTTTTCAACTGAAGTTAGCGGGGACTATAAAATAGTAATAAGTAAACTTGGGTATTTGAAACGATATGCTTCAGTTATAGCTATAAACTCCAATATCACAATTGGTTCTTTAAACGAACCGGTGGCGATGTGGACTGGTGATATTAATACTGATCCTAATAATAGTGCAGTTATTGGCGATGGTGCAATTAATATGTCTGATGTAATTGAGCTTGCCAAGACTTATGGAAAAACATCTACAGATGATGGATTTGCAAGTAAGAATGACTTGAATATGGATAAAGTAATAAATATAGCTGATGTTATAATTATGGCAGGTCATTTTAATGCTTCAGGATATGATGCAATAAATATTTATCCAAATACAGGAGATTATATTGATGTTGTCGCAGGAAACCAATGCACTTTAGCATTAAAGTCAGATAGAACAGCATGGCTATTTAAAAAGACGCCGGTTATGGTTGAGGGTTTGTCTGATGTAAAGTCTATTTATTATACAGGTCAGCTTGGATTATTGGCAGTTAAAAATGATGGTACTGTCTGGAAAGTTAATCGCGATACCATTTCAGTAGAAAAAGTGCCTAATTTAGCTAATATCAAAAAAATATCGGGATTTTACGAAGTGACGCAATATTTAACAGAAGACGGCAAATTATATGTTAGCAGCAAGGATTATTATACTACTATACCTTATACTGGAAATGGCATCAACTACTTTGAATCAATTGATCCTGTAAGGGTACAGGAAATACCGCCTGATAGAAAAGTAATAGACATAGCCACTGGCAATAGATATGCAATGTTTTTACTTGATAATGGAGATGTATATGCGTTTGGAAATAATTACTGTGGCCAATTGGGAATTTCTGAGGGGTTTGCTGATGAAAATAATTATATGAAATATTTACCCGTAAAAATTCCTAATTTACAGAACATCAAAGCAATCGGTGCAGGAGATGATAATTCGTTTGCGTTAAAGGAAGATGGAACATTGTGGGCATGGGGAAGTAGAGATAGATTACTTGGGATGCAATTAGAAGATGGTGTTGGTATATGCATACCTACGCAGATATTAGGTTCTCCAAGTGAACGATTTATTAAATTTTCTGTTGGCCGAGATTATGCAGCAGCTATTAGAGAAGATGGTATTTTATATGAATGGGGATATACTATAACTGGTGGACTTGGAATTGGAGACCGCTACTATGGTGGTTTCACGCCTATACAACTAAAGTTTATAAATGATGTTAAAAAGGTATCAATATTTGACCTGCATACAATGATTTTAAAAAATGACGGTACAGTTTGGGGATGGGGAGATAATACATTAGGACAATTAGGAATTGGAAACGTATTACCTCAATATGCACCCGTAATGTCTGGAATAATGCGATACGATGATATTGAGAATCTTTATGTAAGTTCTTGTCATGACATTCTCTTTAACCCAAAATCTACTGAGTATACATTAACGCCCAAAGAAAATGAAAATTTATCTAGTGTGTATATAAGTTGCGTAGGAGGTGCTATCTACAAAGAAATAACTTCTTTACCAAGTACAATCGATATTGAGATACCCTCACTTGAGGATGAATCTTGTAGCAAAACATTAAAAATTCATTTTCTCAGTCCATCAAATTCATTATATACAAGTGCCAATGGCTCGATTGATTTTGATGGTGATTTTGATACATACAATTATTTTTTTGAAAAAGGTAAAACTTATTGTATATACAGCACTGGCAACACAGACACATATTTAGATATAAGAGGTTATTCATATGAGATTTTAGATTCAAATGATGACAGTGACGAAGACTCTAATTTCTATATTACCTTTTCTCCAGAGGAAACTGCTTATTATAGGCTGGTTGTCCGTCATTATAATGAAGAAAATGGCACTGGGGAGTACACTATATGTATAAGCGATACAATAAAAACACCTTTAACCCCTGGTCAAGCATACCTAACAGATCTAGTAGCTGAATGGGGAGGAGATTATACAAGAACTGGTGATACCGCATTGGTTACGATTGGCGATTATTCTGGAACCTTTGACAGCACTAACAGCACTATCATCAATAGAGAAATAGTAGTTACTCTTACACAATTTTATAATACCCTATCACAGCTTGTTAATATCCAGCAAAATAATGAGATTTACCTTACTCCAGATAATTCAGTCATTGATCTGGCTAATTACAAAGATGATGACAATAAGACAATGGGAAATGTAACAAGACTTCAGGAGGTTTTAAAAGCACTTGGATGTTGGGTAAATCCTGACGGAACAATTTATAAAGGTGCGACAACTGGTTGTTATGTAAATGTTACCAGAGCATCAGTGGAAAGATTCAAGAAGCTATTTATGGATTCTAATCCGAATGAAACAGATGTAGGATTGAAAACATCCACTGAATTAACCGAATATAGAAAAATGTATTGGCTAGATAGAAAAAATGTAAAGCCTGAAGGAGTAAAAGTAAGAGAATATATAGATGCCAGATTAAAGGATAAACTTGGCGGAACATATACAATTGGCTATAAAGATGGATTTGTTACAATCTCCAGATTTGGACAACAGCCGGAAAATCTTGTTATATCACGTATGACAAATATTGAAAGTAAGTGTTATGCACAGGTTAGATATATAAGATGGGCTGTAGACAATTATTTGAGAGTAACTCAGGGACTTGTAGATTTAGTTACTACCAAGCAGAATATGGAAAAGTTGATGAGTCCTAATACTGCATTGTATAATGGTGGAGGGAGGTTTGTAGTAACAAATATTAGGAATAGTGCAGGTCAATTGGATGCATACTGGGACAATAACTTTAATACTGCAGTTAAAAATTTTATTGAAGCATCAAAATTATGGGATGCGTATGCTGCACTTAAGTCTTTCGAGGATAAAGCATTATTTTTGAAACATTGGACTAATCTTGATCTTATTAAAGATAACATTTATCTTAATCCTGCACCGCTTGAATGGTATAAGAGGATGCCAAGTCCTCCAGAAATTGATCTTGTTTATGGGAAAATAACACCAAATAATAAGGAAAAATGTAAGAGTGCTTCAGATTACTATATGAATTTTATTTATGTAACTGATAGGGTGAGAAACTGGCAATCACCTACTCT
This sequence comes from Pseudobacteroides sp., assembly GCF_036567765.1. NCBI lineage: Bacteria > Bacillati > Bacillota > Clostridia > Eubacteriales > Oscillospiraceae > Pseudobacteroides > Pseudobacteroides sp. The sequence goes on along the minus strand of NZ_DATCTU010000119.1, from coordinate 5,032 downwards.
AGGAATGAAAGACGTCTGGTTACAACTTCAATACGGTATCTCCGGTGAAGATAAGGGTGGTATCCTAGGTGGCATATTCGATGGTATTATTGGCACTCCAGCAGAAACTGTATCAGGAATTTTTTCAGGCATTCAGGCAGTAGTAAGGGATCCGCTGGCAGCAGCAAATGGTATAAGCTTTTTGTACAAGGCGGCGTTAACACCACTGCCGTACTTCCCAAATGAAAAAATACTTCTTGTAAAAATGATATACGAAATGGCTAAAGCATATGCAGAAGAATTTTCAAAAGCTGATAGCTACGAAAAAGGAAAAACAATTGGAAGAGCTATTGGATTTGTTTTAACTTTCTTTGTTTCTGAAATTACTGTTGCTAAAGTTGCAATACAGATGATTGGACAATTGAAAGAAGCACAGGTTCTAACAAGCATTCTTAGTAAGGCTTTTAAACCTGGTGCAGTTGCATCTGATGTAGCTAAAGCTATGAAGTCAGCAGCTGGATATGTAGGCATGGTAAAAAACATTATTTCAACTAAGGTAGAGAACTTATTTGTAGAAGCAAAAAGAATTCTTAAATATACAGACTATTATGAATTTGAAACAATGGAAGGCTTAAGGTTCAGGATTCCTAAGTCTCAAATTGATGCATCTAAACTTGATGAAATTGACGATATTGCAACCAAGATGGCAAAAAAGGTATTTAATAAGAATTCTGCTGATCCATTTAGGGATGTATTAGGAGCAGGTCTGCATTCTCACCCAGATGAATGGAATGACATTATAAGCAAAATTCAGCAAGCAGGAGGAAAAGTGCGTTATTCAGATAATGGAACTATGGCATACTCGCCTGGTTCACAGGGTATTCCAGGAGAAATAATAATTGATAGGAATGCATCATTTAGTGCTTTGAGGCATGAATATCAACATTTTCTTGATGATATGGCTAGTGGATGGTCAGGCAGAAGAATAATGTATGAAGACTTTAAAGAAAGAATAATGTGGGAATTAAGAGCTTATATGCAAGAAATTAAAGAGGCTGACAGATTAGGATTACAAGAAGTATCAAAGCAGTTATGGGAAAATTATCTAGCTGAAAGATTTGATTTAATATCTAGAATTATGCCGATATATTGATATTTATATTAAGAAAGAGAGGAATTTATGGGTGATTTAAGTTTAATAAAAGATATCCAGCAAGATAAGCTAAGCAAAGAAGAATTAATAAAATGTTTAGACATTCCACATAATTACGTTTTAAGTAATACAATATTGAAAATAGTTCGAAAAGGAATAAAAGAAGATGAAGTTATAGAGAAATTGGCAAAATTAAAAATATATATGAAAAAAGAAAATAAATTATTTGGTATTGAAACCGTTGGACATCTTGCAGTAGCTGCATTATTTGCTTTAAATTCAGAAAAGTCAATTAAAAAGTATATAGAAATAATGTCTGAATTAAGTGAATGTGATAAAGAATGCATAGAAAGTATTGTAAAAAACAAAACATTCGAAGTATAGTGTATAAAATAGCTGCACTATAAATGCTTAGAGTTACGTTTTATTACACAAACTGCCATGAGTAAACAAAAAGCTTATGGCAGTTTTATTTTGTGATAACACCGTCAGTGTAGGTGATGGCATTTTGCCGAGCTCTTCTAGTATTTTCTTCTTGATTTCATCCGTCATTGAGCTGATGGTAGTTGGTATGCTTGTTGTTCTTACGATTTTTTCTGGAATTGGAAATTCTATACCATAGGCTGTTGTCGAGCCTATAATTATTTCCGTCATAAGCACAGCAAGATGCATTGCTGAGACTAGTCTTCTTTTCAGCATTTTGTTCCTCCCCATATAGATTAATTTAGTTTTTGGAAGTATTAAGACTTGCTATAGATAATATTACGAAATGACATTTTTTAGAAATAAGTACATTATTACTCCCATAAAGTATTGTAATAAGAAAAACAATATTCGTCAATATTCAACAATTATTAAGTCGAGTCTCTTATCATAATTTTGACCTCCTTAAAAAGTTTTTATTTGATGCGATTACTAAAGATGATACAGAAAACGTAACTCTAAGGTTACCTATATAGTATATCATTTGTGTAACTTAAAGTCAACGCCAGTATATCAATCTATTACTCCTGGGTAACTGATAAGCTATTATATAAGTAGCTGCAAGATGCCTTAGTATATGCTCCTATAATAGCTCTGACTACCATAATACAGCGGAATTACAATATGTATCAGGTACATATGTTACAACAGCTACACCTATAATTTCAAATAAGAAGTACTGAAAAACAAATTTTCTGCAAAGACACATAAATTTACTTACAGTCACAGGGAAAGCTAGCTATAAAAGTTTTTTATAGCTAGCTTTCCCTGTACTGGCTCTGCAAGCCTACTACAAGTAACTTTCAGATACTTATTAGCAACTCCGCAGGTTCTAGAGCACCGCTTCGCTAGCCTTACTAAAGGGTGGGGGGCCTTTCCCAGATTCACTTCGTCAGTACCTCCAGAGAGACTCCGAAGAAATATAAGATAATAAGCCTGTTGCATTTTAAACACACCAAGAAAGCTGGACACGCCACTGAATCCAGCCATGAATGAAAATTAAATTTCTTTTAACACTGTATTTATTCGAATAACTATGATTAATAATATTTCTTATTAATACGCAGGACACAGTCTTGAAAGCTTTCCACTTGATATGTCAACAGAAAAGTGCCAGTCTGTCCGTCCCTCAACATATTTCTCCGATACGCACACTACAACTGCATCTGCTTGCGGATGGTCAACTAAATAGTAAAATGAAAATCCTTCAGGAGGGCCAACCTCAAATTTTTTATCACCCTCAACTGAAAACCCTACAAGAATTGAAGGTAAATTTCCTTCTCCTGTAAGTGCTAGTATAATATTTGCTTTTTTATATAGTAAGGCATTTTGTAAATGTTGGCATGTTATTGATACTGGTTTTTCATCCAAGCGTAATGAGATTGTGTTTGTATCCTTATCAAATTTGAAATTATCTATTTTCATGTTTATATCATTCCTTTAGTTTATTCAAGTTATATATTCCTAACGCTTACTACCTTGAGGTGATTCATCCTATCTCCTGGAGCTACCATCATTTCCAATTGACTTGCACCACCTGGGAGATATTTACCCACAGGTTTATCAATTTGAGGTCCTACAGGACCAAGTTTTACTGGTAAATCCTTTGTAACTTCATATGTAACAACTCTATCAAGATCAGGTTTCCAATCTTGTTTTACTGCAAGGTCATTTCGAACAAAATCCACATCTTTTATTGTATCAAATGTACCAAACTTACCAGGCGTAGTAACTGGCTGGCCCGGGCCTAATGCCATTTCAAACCGTGTTCTCGGCTTAAGTACATCATTAGTTGGTGTAAATCCATCGGGCCAAGGCGATTGATCAGTAACTAATCTTTTGTATACTTCAGCTGCATCCTTAGTAGATGCATGCTTTCCTTTATTCGCTTTTTGGAACTCATTCCATGTATTTGACTTTGTACTACACCCAGCGTAACCGCTTGGGTCGACATAATTTATCGGATTGTTACTTACATATGCATACAGGTTTAAACCATCACCTCTGTAAGTGTCTTCTTGTGTGAACCTTCCTACAACCGGGTTATAGAATCTAGCCCTCAAATAATACTGGCCTGTAACCTGATCGTACTGCTCACCTGCATACCTAAATCTATTATGCACCTTCTCAACTGCTTCAACAGTATTACCAAATGCATCATATTGGTACCGATTGACCATTGCACCGCTTGCGTCTGTAAGACCTACGACATCACCGTGGCCCTAATTAGGTAATATGTTGCTATATTTTATATAGCACTTTGTTATGTGCTATATTATATAGAAGAAAGTCATTAATTATTATTGTAAGTCTTATAATAAATGACAAACTCCTTATTTAACTATCCAGTAGCTTTTCCAACCCAAGTTTCTAACTACAGCATTTTTAGGTACTTGAGTTGCGAATAGAATTACCCCCAGCATATCAACGCAAGCGGCAAAAGCATTTACTAAGCATATTCTTATTACAAATGTATTAATATATCCTGAAATGCCCATAGCAATAATGGGAAATACGGATAAAGATATTAAGGGCAACAGGAAAACAATAATAAATCTGTTTCTTGACATTTCGCCATCATAGTGACCATAGAACGCACAAGCTTTAGGCCAAAATCCCAATATTGTATTTTTTGATTTTATGCCTTCTGGAAAAACACAGGCATGTAGTATTTCATGAATTGGTATGATGATAATCATTGCAATTAAGTATTGAATCATTTCACTTGGATGGGAGAAACTCTTACTAAAGCCACTAAATTTAGTAATGATAATTGCTAGCACATAAACAAATACAATTAAAAAGATTCCTATTGGCAATGCAATTAACTGTGCTACAAGTGCATTTTTAGGTTCTTTTAATTCATTCCACATATGTAATTCAGGGGTGAAATCGTTTTTTGGTGGCTCACCTAATACAAATTTCATATAATACCTCATAGTTAAGTTATTAGTTTAAATTAATTAATCTTCATGACAGCATATATAAAAGCCCTGTAAAAACAAGGCTCATATATATACTATCATGCATTTTCTGTTTTGGAAACTGTTGGTTTTATGTACTCCCTTTGATGAATCATCATTGAATAGATAACCTTTGCAATCTGCCTCATTACTGCAATTAAGGCCTGACGCTTTGTTTTTCCCTGTGATATCTTCTTATTATAATATTCCAGAAAGGTTTCATTTATCGGGCTTTTCTTATCTCTTCCTCTGCAAATATTCCTTGATGCAATATCCCTAAATATCTCATACAATCGCCTGTTGCCCTGCTTATTCCTAAAGTTCTTGTCCTTATCGCCTGATGAACAGGCCACCGGGCTTATTCCGCTGTACCGACACATTTTATCGGCACTTGAAAACCTTCTGATATCCCCAATTTCACTAATCAGCATTGCAGCAGTAATAGTATTAATTC
>NZ_DATCTU010000118.1 GCF_036567765.1 Pseudobacteroides sp. | reverse complement strand
CATGCCCTTTTTTATTTGCTCTGTCGTAACAATATACTTTTTTCAAAGTTCAATAAGGTTTTTTACCTTGTTTTTTATGAATCAAACCTGAATTTTTGTTTTCAAGCCAATTACCAGTTACTTTTCGAAACTATACTAATTATAAATATTTAGATAATAGTGTTAGAACAGGTGACTTCGCACTCGTCTATCCATTAGACTTATTCGAAATCAAATTTACTTTTGAGTTCGGAATTTTAAAAAACACACTTATAAACTTTTTAAAAGTTTATAAGTGTGTTATCACAAATTGCAGGCTAACTTGTATTTACAATAAATAGCACACATATCCAGGTTGTTTAGGATTTTCCTCATCAGGCCCAAACTCTATTGGATCTCTACCCATGACTATTAAATTCTTATTATCATTTGCAACACCAATAATTACTTTTTCTCCAAAAGGAGCACCTGAACAAGACAATTGATCAAGCTCTTAACTTCAATTTTAATCCCTCAAATGATTCTATCATTATCTATTGGCTGCTTTGTTCAAATCTATAATCACTGATTAGAACAAAGGTTACTTCATTCATCTCGTTTATTAAAAAGGTTAGGACAAAAACATCTGTATCCTTTGCAGAAGCTGGTTTTTTTCTGTACTCCTGAACATCCAGTGATACCATTTTGTTATTCTCTCTTTTTGCATAATAAGTAAGAAATTTATCGTCGCCAGACTTGATTTCAATCCCTTGACCATATGCTTTCTTAATATCTTCAATTCCATCCTTTAAACCAATGAAACGTTTTGTATAATATTGATTTGAATTTTTTGTAAACTTTTCTATGTAAAAAGCAGCAACTTTATTATTTCTGAAATAGACCTTGAGTCCATTATAGTTAAGGAATTCCTCATTATATTCATTTTTCAATGGTTTACCAAGAATTTGCTCGAGACCTTTTCTTGTTATCCCCATTTTTATTTCTTTTTTGTTTTTAGCAGCATAAACATTAAAATCATTGGAATCAAATTCAATTTGAGTATCCTGTGGTGACAGAAAATTATCATCAATATATGTGATGGTAGATTCAGCAGGCGAATCTACTATTATCTCAGTTGAAGACGTTTTTATTCTAGTTGGATTTGGGGTTGGGGTTATGGCAGAAGCTGAAGTATTTGTGTTTTGTGTTTTTGAAGGTTCCTTATTTCCACATCCTGCTAAAGTCACTATAAGTATTCCTACAGCTAGTGTTAGGGTAATTATTTTTGATGTTTCACGGAGTAACATATAAGCATCATCCTTTCTTTAAATCTCACAGTAGCATAATGACAAAAAAATTGCTTACAGGGGCAAATAGCTCAAACTATATATAGAGATTGATTCTTCTTCGTTAATTACTCTGCTATGATGTCATTCATAAAAACATTCATTTAGTACTTTTATACTATTGCTGTTCATTGCATCCATAAAATCCATCTTTAACAAGGTTTCTTTTGGTATTTCAATAATTCCATCATCATACCTCATAGAATTCAAAGCAGTTTTATATCTTCCCGACCCTTATAGATGTTTTCACCTGCCTTCCTTGTCACATAACAGTCTGAAACTATTACATATTGACCATTTGGCAATTTACACTATGGCATAAACTCAAAATAAGGACTTCCAGACTTTTTATTGTTTTTATCAATCGCTTCAATCTTTCCCCAGAAAGTATCCAAATCGGACCCACTTTTTTCAAAACTTAATAGGATGTCTCCAACTTCGTAAGGCTCAAATCTGTTGTCAGGCAAATACTTATCAAACCTCAGCTTTATTGAATTTTTATTACCATCAACTTTTGCCCTTAATCTTTCAATTGTTTGAAATCCATCGATACTTATATCAGCATAATAATTTCCCTCTTCTTTGAATATTGAAATTCCATAAATCATGTTTTGGTCTGGAGGGACAAACTCTGAAAACGAATAACCCCCAACCCATGTTTCTAACGAGGATACATCCGACTTTTGTGCAATAGGTGTAACATTAATTAATTGTATCTCAATTGAATCTCTTTCAGCACCATATCCACTTCGATAATTTATCAATCCTTTATCTTTCTCCCAAGCAAACGATTCATAATATCCTGTTTCAACCAAATTATTAAAAGAGTAATATTCCCTCTTATCTCCATCTGCTTTCAGATAGTGGTGCCATCCAGGCTCATCATCGCTTAAAGTATCTTTAATTTCTGTATCCTGACAAACAATAATGCTATCATTTGCAATTTCTTTATTGCTTTTAAACTTGTTTAGATTTTCTTCAGTTGGCTCTATTTTATATATTTTATCTTTCTTAACATAAAAATACCCTAAAATCAAACGCTCCTTAGGAACACCATCTATTGAATCAAGTTTAAATTCATATATTCTTCCACTATTTCCAGATGTCACTTCATTAATATAAAGTTTTATTTCTTTTTCAACTGATTCGCCAAATAAAAACCTTCCATTATAATTCAACTCCGATACACTATCTTTAAAGAAAAACGCGTTATCTACATTTTCTTTATCAGTATTGTTATACTTTATATTATCAGAATCTGCCTTTTTAGTATTCAACTCACTTTGTTCTTCTCCTAATCCACTTGGATTAGTATATGGCTGGGATAAATTTGAAGAATCATTTGTTTTTCTACACCCTGAAGCAACTATCAATCCAAGCATTAAAATAAAAATCAGTATTTTTTTCATATAACCCCACTATAAAAAATTCGTAATTTTATAATTCATCTCAAGATAGCAATAAGTACTCCTCGACAAGACATACGACATCCATCTTTCATTATTAGCACCTATCGATATGCTCAATTTTATATCCATCAAGATATTCTTTTAGGTCACAGACCATATTTGCAGGATATGAAGCATTTCTAACAAACACCACCTTCATTGGACTTACTTCGACGGTTTCCAAACCCAATTGCCATTTATGTTGATATAACCATACTTACCGTCTATTTTGACTACTGAAAGGTCATCCTCACCTGTAAAACAATTGGCAGAATCAAATATAGGCTCAAAAATAAACTTCCCAGACCTATCAATAAACCCAAATTTCCCGCCTAATTTAACCCTTGCAAGTTTGTCCCAGAATCTTGACACCTGTTCAAAAACAGGCTCTATAACAGCAGTCCCAGAGCAGTTGATGTATCCCCATTTACTCTCTTTAAATTCAGCACCTGCCAATCCATTAACAAAACTATCTACATTGATATATATAGGATTAATTACTACTTTTCCGTTTTTACTTATAAACCCCCACTTATCATCAATTAAAAATGCAGCAAGTCCTTCTTTAGAAAATAATTTCAAATCATCATATAGTGCCTCAACAACAATATTTCCCATTCTATCAATGCAACCTAATTTTTTATTTGAAATATAAAATGTGTAATCCTCATCATCACAAAAATCACATGCACCTTCATATTTAGGCTCAATAATAATTTCCCCTGTTCCATTTATATATCCAGTTTTCCCATCCATTCTGAAAGAATATAACCTTTCTTTAATAGTCTCATTCATAACTCTTACCCCCTTTCTTACTTATTCCTCCTGAATCTAAGACCGGTAACAATTTTGCACATTTAAACTGTTTAAAAATTATACTCAACAATAATCCATGGAAGCCAAAGTACTGGTTCAGCACTTACAGTGTCCTATACCCACAAGGAGTAAGCCCTGAACGTTATAAAGAAAATTCAAATAGAACTCCCTGGCCGATTTTAAATTATTAAAAACATGGGGAAAACCAAAATCCCAAGAGTTGGTTTTGTCATTCATCCATTCTATTAGATTATTAAAAGTAGTGTTTGGAATGTTCAAACTCTGCATATATTTATCTTTTTCTGAAGTGCTCCAAACGGAAGATATATCAGGGTAAATGCCACATATGCAGCTACTTGCTGATAGAATAGTCTCAGGCATTATTTGATTATTCATGTATTCTGCCCTCTGCGTAGGTTTAACAATATAATATCCACCTAAATGATACTCACTAATGTACATTTTAGCCCTCACCTTCTCCTTTCTTCTCGTTGCGACTTCATCCTTTTTGATATTAATATTTATATATACATCAAACTCCTTGTTGAACTTCCACAGCCTTACTATGTATGAAGCCGCTTAGATTCTATCTCTTTATCTATCCATCTATATATTTTGTACATTTCTTTCTCATATTTATCGTTGATTTCAAAGAATTTTGCATTATTATTCCAACAGAGCTCTTTAAGTCGTGAATGGAGTGCTATAAAATTATCTTGGTTCATATAGTCATCACAAATTCTTTGTTCTATCTTACTCATATGTTCGACGATTCCCGAAATAAAGTTCTTCTCAATATAATACTTTGAAAATCCTATATATAAAGAAATTATTTGCTTTAAATAATCAGGGTCAAAATCGCATATTTGTTCTGGAGGTAAATAACACCCCTCTATAATAATATGTTGTCCATTCTCTATATTGGTCATAATAATGCCCTTTATAACTGGCCAAAGTTTATTTGTAATTTCATTATCGCTGTCAGTAGCAGAAAAATCGCAATATTTATTTCCCCGAATTAATCCCATTTTTATATGGTCTATCGACAAATACGGAATCTTATACTTTTCAAGTAATCTCTGAGCCATTACTGTCTTTCCAGTACAACTAACGCCACCTATTAAAATAACCACTGTTGTCTCCTTAAGTTTTATAAATGGACTATATTAAATATATTACCATATTTGAGCACCAATATTGGAATTATACTATTCATAAATTCTTTTTTTGTATAAAATATCCTGCCAAACTACCTCATTATAATATTTTTTGTTTATTTATATCCATTCTGGCATGCTTAGGTGTAAATCATAGAAAAATCATAGTAAGAATCGCATTACTTATTATAAGTATAATGCTAGCATTGTTTTTACTGTGTCTCTTGTATGCATTATCAGAAATTAGTGGTTCTCATGTCCATTAAAGACCTGGCTGATACTCACAGGAGGCATAATCAAGATGATCACACCATATTACACCCCAATTTCTAGACATACACAAAAACACCCGCCATGTAAGCGAGTGTTCTTGATATATTTGAATGAGTAAGTCTATAAGCCGGGTTCTGTATTTGATGATCATCTATCTAGGCCGTACATTTCTGTACAACTCAAGCCACCTCTCGGGACTGGCGGGCAACCAATATGTCCCTATACGGTGTTGCTCCAGATGGGGTTTACATAGACCGACAAGTCGCCATGTCGCTGGTAAGCTCTTACCTCACCTTTCCACCCTTACCTCATAAATGAGGCGGTATATCTCTGTTGCACTTTCCTTGAAGTCACCTTCACCGGGAGTTACCCGGCACCCTGCCCTATGGAGCCCGGACTTTCCTCGTGTAAGACCTTTCGGCACTTTACACGCGATCATCTGGCTTACTCATATTAAATTTTGAATTTATAAACAACACTATATATACTAATATCTTAATTCAAAAAAGTCAAGTAACTTTAATTGGGTCCTTTTCCACTTTGCTAGGATATATTGATATACTTGAAAACTTATCAGTAAGTACACGGCTTAGTTCATCAACAATAATTCTTTCGGTTGCGAAATGTCCTGCATCAATAACACACAAGCCCAACTCGGAAATATCAAGTGCTGTGTGGTATTTAACATCCCCAGTCACAAGTATATCCAGTCTTTTTAGTGATGATATTACGGCTTCATCAAAACTTCCACAGAAAACCCCAACCTTTTTAATTTTTTCACTTGTGTTGCCTATAACCCTTAAGTTTTGTATATTCAGGCTATTCTTTACACCGGAAATGAATTCGTCCAGACTTACTGCCTGTTCCAATTCACCAACCTTACCGAAGCCATATTCTTTACCTCCCTGAACTAGAGCGTATATATCGTATGCAGGTTCTTCATAAGGATGGGCTGCAAGCATTGAATCTATAACCTTGTTTAAAAGCTCTTCTTTTACGATTGTTTCTACCCTGTATTCGCTGACTTTTTCCAGTTGACCGGTACTGCCGATAAAAGGATCACTGCCCTCCAGAGGCCTGAAAGCACCTGTACCCTCCAAAGTAAAAGAGCAGTCGCTGTAATTGCCTATCCATCCCGCTCCAGCTCCAGTCATGGCACCTGTCACCTTTTCACCGTATTCACAAGGAACAAAGACCACAATTTTAAATAGTCTTTCCTTTTTGTGAGTCTTAAGGTTTTTGATGTTCTTTAACCCCAGTGATTTTGCAAGTGTGAGATTTAGCCCGTTGTCCGCAAAATCAAGGTTTGTGTGAGCACTAAAAACGCAAATATCTTCCTTGATAAGTTTGTAGATCAATTCTCCCTTTGGCTCCTCAGCAATTATTCTTTTTATTCCCTTAAATAAAAATGGATGGTGGGATATGATCATATCTGCTTTAAGGCTTATTGCTTCCTGTACAACACTTTTAGTTATATCAAGGCATATCAGTATTTTCTCTATTTTTTTGCTTTTACTGCCTAGCATAAGACCCACATTGTCCCAATCTTCACTCAAATTCGGTGGTGCCAGTTCCTCCATAAAGCTTATTATGTCTTTACAAATGGTACTCATAAGTATATTGCCTCCCTTAGGTATGTAATAATACTATTTCAGCCTCGATACAAGCTTTTCAAACCCCTCCAGCAAGTATTGGTAATGCTCCCTTAATACTGCCTTATCAGGCTCCAGATTATCCATTTCCTTTACTATTTTGCCAAAGGTCCATATTTTCTTCTCTATGAAGGTCTTTAGAAGAGGATCGTTTCTCTCAAAAAGCTTCTCTCCAAAATGGTAGTAAACCTCATCCCTGGTAGAAGGTTTTCCAGTCCATTTTGTGGTAATAACATTATATATCTTTTCTCCCTCATTTGTAAGCTCTTCGTCTTGGATTTCAAAGCCGTTTTCATAAAGCCACTTTCGTAAGCACTCAGCTTCGTTCATTGGTTGAAGCACTATATTATCACAATTCTTAACCTTACTAATACCGTCACTTATAATCCTGCTTATAAGGTAACCGCCCATTCCGGCGATAATTACTACATTTGCCTCATTTTCCTCTATTGGATCAAGACCGTCACCCAATCTGGCATCTATAAATTTTGATAGCCCAAAATAGCCTATATGCTTTTTGGCAGCCATAATAGGGCCCGGTTTGACATCACATGCTATTGCCTTTTTGCATATGTTGTTTTCTACAAGATAAATGGGAATGTATGCATGATCGGTACCCACATCACACACCGTATCGCATTTGACTGTTTTTGATGCTATGAGCTTCAGTCTGCCTTTTAATTCCATATAACTCCACCGATACATAAAATAAATTTTCTCTACAAAATAAAATAAGAAGCTTTTACAAGCTTCTTATTTTTAGTGGGCCTTCAGGGACTCGAACCCCGGACCAACCGGTTATGAGCCGGTTGCTCTAACCAACTGAGCTAAAGGCCCGTTTAGCTCCTCAAGTAGGACTCGAACCTACGACCCTGCGGTTAACAGCCGCATGCTCTACCGACTGAGCTATTGAGGAATGTTATCGCGTCATGTCTCAGACACGTATTATATTATAATCACGGATAGGTCTCAGGTCAAGACGCATTTAGCTCATATTTGAGGATTACTTACTTTTATATCCCTAATGCTTAATATTACTTTAAATTTCTACTCTATTCTTGCTATTTCTAAAATGTGAATTTTAATCTAATTGACGTCTTTTCTTCATATTTGCATGTACTCTATTTTTACTGGTTATCGCCGTGGTTTTCATAGTTTAGCATGAGCTCTCTGAGCTTGGTAGCATGCATTCCCTCATCTTCAGCAAACTTCTTGAAAACCTCTTTTATTTCTTCATCCTCAATCCTTTTTGAATACATTTCAAAATCCCTAACCATCTCTTTTGAGTTTTCCCAAGCCCTTAAAAGTCTATCATAGGTAGTCATTTCCACTTCATTTTTGTTTTCGCTGCTAAATCCCATATTTAATCTCCTTTTATCAAAAGTGTTTTAGTCAGTATTTTTCTTTATTTTTACCTGGATATTAATAAAATATTCTGTATTATTAAATGAATATCTATTTTAGTTTTTTACATAAAATGAATAATACCCAAGAAAACTTTACATCTAAATCCACCCATTGACAAAGTACGTAATTTTGTATTATCACAATATTGTGGTTATAAATATCCTTTTTAACGGTTCTTAAGGATATTACCTATCATTTCACTTGATAATACTAGTATTATAGAAAAACTCTAATTTTTTCCCTTAACTATATTAAAAGTGTTAATTATCTTAGATTTACGGCAGACAAATGTAATAGAATTATCACTTTTAATATAATTATCCAGCTGAGTTAGCCTTTTCAAGTTTGGCAGAATTTCACAAGCGGTACCCATAGTTTTTCACTTCGTGGTTGTTCAAATAACTCCAACATGGCCAGAGTCGACTTAAAAATCGGCGGAGTTACAAAGGGTACCTTCTATTTCGGCGGGAATTATCCCGCTGTATATACAATAAACAATGTCAGCCATGGAACTGGAAATCAAGAGATCCAGCTCGTTTGTACATCTGATAATGGACAGTGGGATGTTTACTTGGATTATTTGGAGATCAAGTAAAATCCAAATCAATTGTATGAAGTACAAACTATAATACCTTAGACACAAAAATCCCGGCGGTATTTACTCCGTCGGGATTTTTGTTGATGTCTAGTTTGTCATGAGACACTAAAAAAGACTTAATTAATTGCTTGCTACCTTACCAAATTTTGTTGCGATAATGACTACATCCAGCATATTTATAGCTCCATCCTTACTCAAATCATATGCAAGTTTATATTTCTCGCTTCCGGTTATTGAGTTGAAGGAAGTTGCAATAAGTATGATATCGGCCATATTTACCGTTCCGTCATTGTTAAGGTCTTCCGGTAATGAAGACGTTGTTGGAGTAGACGTAGGCTTTTGAGTTGGAGTAGGTGTAGGAGCCTTTGTCGCAACCGGAACAGGTGATATGGAAACTGTCTTAAGGTAATTTGTAACCTCTGTTTGTCTTGTCTTAACATGGCTTATAATAGCGGTACATGCTGTATTAAACGCACTTTCCCCTCCAGAAAGAAGAGTTGTATCGCTGGTCTCTCCTTCAGGCCCAATAATATATGGTTTTATTAAAGTTTGGTAGGCCTGTACCTTTGCAGAGATTTTATCAGGAATAAGGCAAGTATTCAAAGACTGCTGCATTTCATAATGGTACACATTTTTATAAATAGGGTCATCCATAAGCCTTCTAATCAAAGGCCACTTGTCTGTAACTTCATTTAATGATAAAGTGGCAGTTCTTCCCCCCATCATGCTTTGAGACATGGAAAGATTATGATCCCATGTGATCCATATTAATCCAGCATTATTTAACACATCATTGTACAGATAATAGTTATGTGCCATTTGTCCATAGCAATCCCAGTTTACAATAGCAGTATTGATTGCCAGCCATTTTAGAAAGCTTCTTGAATTAAAATTCTTTTCGAGGTTTGCTCTCCATACTGCAGCGTCGGTTTTTGTTGCAAATAACGCCTGGTGAGCTCCCCTCACATCGCTCCAGTCAGCTGCCTCTTTATTGTTTTTCTTAACAAAGGCTTCCTGCCTGAAGGGAGATGACCAGTCAGCACCAGTACCCTCAGGCTTGTAACAGTTTCCGCTGTCATCTCCAAACTGTACCTTTAACATGGCATCAGAAACATCCTCAGTCATTGTATAGAGTCCCCAATACTTAGGTCCGCTTCCTGTGTCAATAAATACTCTGCAAAAAGAACTTTTTGCTGCCGGTACACCGCCGTCTCTAAAAATTTCACCTGTAAGCTTTTCTTTCATAAAGGAATTGTCGTTCCAATTGTTACCAAATGTCATGCATGAGAATCCGTAAAAATGCTGGTCATCTATTTCTGGATTCTGAGCTTCATATTCATCGAAGTTTAGTCTGAATGGAAGCTTGGTTTTACTTTTCAAGTTTACAAGAGAACTGTTGCCCTTATACCTGAAGCCTACATTCCACCATGTTTTTCCTTCAAAATTAACTGTAGAAGGTACATAGATAGGTTCTCTTGTAGAGTTCAAGGTTATGTTCTGCAAGTCAGCCCTGATTTTCTGATAATCGGATGAACTTATTTTTATATCCATTCTTAAAACTTTATCGTCCGGAAATAAAAGCTTATAGTCGGGATCGGCACTTTTTGAATGGGTTTTTTCCGTCCAACCCTGAGGTCTTCCAATAAATACCCTTTTCTTTTTTGTGTCGGTGTTACCAGCTGCATCTTTAACTGTCAGCGTAACATTATAATCATCTACTATAGAAAATGAATGAGTTACGGTGACCCCGGTAGCTTTTGTCCCATCCTTAAAATCCCACTCGTAGCTCACTATTGCCCCCTCCGCATCACTTGAAGTCGATGCATCAAAGGTGATAGCTTGATTTAGTGCAGGCGTAACATTTGAAATTTCAAATTTTGCCTGCGGCGGATTGGTATCTGCAGCATAATTCACAGAAAAGATGCTACTAGCAATAACAGTTGAAATAATAAAAGGAATAATAAGCTTGCTTTTTCTCTTTAACATAACATAAACCCCATAGTAATATTTACAATACTAATACCCCAAAATAAATTATCTATTATTGACAAAACTTTTAAAATAAACCTCCTTTACTTGTATTTTATAAGTCTATAGCATTTATAAATGTCTAGGAAATTATGGTGTATTCTACGCCACAATTTCTCATGACAACGTCAAAGTTGATTGCCTTTTATAAAGTTTACTTTTATAAATTGTGCAATTATGTGTTTTATATTTAAAAATTTATTCTTAATCTGCATAAAGTCTTGAATTGCATTCAAATTTCATTTTAATATCCTTCACAATGCGTTTATCAAACAATAAGGCTTTATCCGTAATGCAAACAAAGCATAGTGATGGGAAGCCTGTCCCTGTATAACATATAGCAGCTCCATACTATTGTGTCAGTGCCTGGCAGGATAGCCCAAACAATGTATAAAACAGTGCATGGGAATAGTGCTCCCAAAATCTATAATTTCATGCCTTTCATAAAATAAGTAACTGTTTCTATACTAAAGGTGTTAATACTCACTTTTAATATATATGTGCAAATGACCTCTACTATAGATTAAAAAGTAAAGGTCATTTTTTGTACCATATTTAATGAATTTTAATCAAAATTTTCTTCTATTGTATTATAAACGCACTATAATTTCTTAGACATAAACAAAATCATGAAATGATTTTGTTTATGTCTAAGAAAAAAACTCGATTTTTATCGAGTTTAATCCAAATAGTCTTTTAATTTTTTGCTTCTGCTCGGATGCCTTAGCTTTCTTAAGGCCTTAGCTTCAATCTGACGTATTCTTTCCCTAGTAACGTTAAACTCTTTCCCTACTTCTTCAAGGGTGCGGGCTCTGCCGTCATCCAGACCGAAACGAAGTCTTAGTACCTTTTCTTCCCTGGCTGTGAGTGTATCCAGGACATCTATAAGCTGCTCTTTCAATAAAGTAAAGGCTGCAGCTTCAGCAGGTGCAGGAGCATCATCATCAGGTATAAAGTCTCCTAAGTGGCTGTCTTCTTCTTCACCTATAGGTGTTTCCAAAGAAACAGGCTCTTGAGATATCTTCATAATTTCTCTTACCTTGTCGACAGACATTCCCATTTCTTTTGCTATTTCTTCAGGTGCAGGCTCTCTTCCAAGCTCCTGGAGAAGCTGCCTCGATACCCTTATAAGCTTGTTTATGGTTTCAACCATATGAACAGGTATTCTTATGGTACGTGCCTGATCCGCAATAGCTCTTGTTATAGCTTGTCTTATCCACCATGTGGCGTAGGTACTGAACTTATAACCCTTGGTATAATCAAACTTTTCAACTGCTTTAATAAGCCCCAGATTACCCTCCTGGATCAAATCCAGAAACAGCATACCTCTTCCCACATATCTTTTGGCTATGCTTACAACAAGCCTCAGGTTTGCTTCGGCTAATCGGCGTTTTGCTTCTGCCTCTCCTTTTTCCATCCTTCTGGCAAGATCAATTTCTTCATCTGCCGAAAGTAGAGGAACCTTACCTATTTCTTTAAGATACATCCTTACAGGGTCATCTATGCTTATACCCTCAGGTATTGAAATATCAAGATCCTCTTCGGTCAATTGAATGTCTTCTATCTCAGCGTCTATATCCCCAACAACATCTATACCTACATTTTCTAATGTTTCATATATTTTTTCTATCTGATCAGGCTCAAGATCAATTTCTTCGAATGCATCCATGATTTCCTTGTATGTCAGCATTCCTTTTGCCTTACCCCTGTCGACCAACTCTTTTAATACTGTTTTCCTGCTCTCATTGTTTGGTTTCAACAGTTACCCTCCCTTCAACACAACTCATATTTAAAGGCTTTTTTGCTTCAGTAACAACAGCTTTAATTCCTCTTTTAATTTTTCAACATCTCCTTCTATTAAATCGTTTTTACCGCTTAGCAGTTCCAAAATTTCTTTACGTCTTTTTTCAAGTTTGATAAGATCAATCTTTTTTAATATATCTAAAACAGCCTTTCTATTGTCTTCAAAATTGCATTCTTCTTGAATTATTCTTGAATACTCATTTGCTGCCTCTGTCCCTATTACACTAAATAGCTCTGCAGCTACAATGCCCTTATTATTCTCAAGCTTATCCAACACAATTGAAGCAATTTGCCTGTTTTCCTCTACGAAATAATCCCTGCTTATTCTGTCTTTAATAAATCTATAAACACTGTTGTCAATTGAAAAGAGCATTATTAGCATTCTTTCCAAATGTACAAGCTTTCCCAAATCTTTATTGTCACTATTATTAACGCTTTTGTTATCTTTAAAACCTTTTATATCAATTATTGGTTTTTTTATTTCACCTTTAGGCTTGGTTCTCTTCATAACTTCGGCATATAGAGATTCCTCCGTTATACCATATTCTTTAGAAAGCTTTTTAATATTTATTTCTCTTTCAAGCCTATTGTCAACTTTTGTGAGCACATCTGCAGTTCTATTTAAAAATTTTAATTTACCTTCTGTGGTTTCCACATCCACCTGACTCTTTAAAAACTTAATCTTGTACTCAATTAGAGACAGTGAGCCTTCAATAAGCTTTCTAAAGGCGACCTGGCCATTTTTTTTGATGAACTCGTCCGGATCTTTTCCATCCGGAATTGTCAAGACTTTAACATTGCATCCAATATCGTTCAACAGGTCAAGACCTCGCATCGCTGCTGATTGACCGGCCATATCCGCATCATAACAGATAATTATCTCTTCAGCATATTTCTTTAAAATTCTGCCCTGACTTTCCGTAAGTGCTGTACCAAGAGAAGCTACTGTATTTATTATGCCATTCTGGTGTAAAGATATTACATCCATATATCCCTCAACTATAAGGAGGGTATTGTCACCTGAATTTTTAGCATAGTTTAATGCATACAGACTTCTTCCCTTATTATAAACTACGGTTTCAGGAGAGTTCATATACTTAGGCTCTTTATAACCCATATTATCGGTTTTTGCATCATCTATAATTCTTCCGCCAAAACCTATCACATTTCCTCTTAAATCAAATATCGGGAAAATAACCCTTCCTCTGAACCTGTCGAAATAACCGCCGTTTTTATTTGGAATCAATAAGCCGCTTTCTTTTAAAGCTTCACTAGAAAACCCCAAATTGCTTAAATGTTTGTGCAATAAGTCCCAATCATCTAGGGAATAACCGATTCCAAACTTTCTAATTGTACTTTCACTAATTTTTCGGTTATTTAAATACTTTAATGCTTTCTCGCCTTTTGGTGAATTCAATTGCTGATGAAAAAAACGAGCTGTTTCGACATTAATCTTTAAAATTTCCTGTTTAATTTTAACGATCCTTTTTTCTTCTTCACTATCACCTTCCGGTAACTGTATTCTAGCCCTATCAGCCAGTAGCTTGACTGCTTCTATAAAATCAAGGTTTTCAGCGTTCATTATAAAATGAAATACATTTCCGCCTTTGCCGCATCCAAAGCATCTGAACATCTGCCTTGAGGGCGTTACACTAAATGAAGGCGTTTTTTCCTTATGGAAAGGACACAATCCGAAAAGATACTGACCCTTTCGCTCCAATCTAACGTATTCACCTATTACATCAACTATATCATTATTAATTCTTATTTCTTCTATCTGTTCATCGCTTAAACGCATATTACAACCTCAACAACCATATATACCATATATAAAAAACACTAATTTTTCAAGTCCTAATTTAATAAAAAGTCTTATTTATAAGTATTTCTTCGACATATTTATAAATATTCCTTCTTTTTTTCATTATTTTATATATTTTAATTTAAATATATTTTTTCTTTATTTTTACAATCGTATACCTTTCATCCAAATTTATTTATAAAATATTAAAGTTTGGCCCCCTTAATCTTTATTCCACTAAATAACAATAACCACTGGGAGCTCATATAATTAAAATCTCCAGGACTCAGGAATGAATATGTCATGGAATTTTTTTACTGCGTATCTATCCGTCATACCTGCCACATAGTCGCATACAACTCTGTCAATACCGTATTTATCAAGCCATTTTGCCGTTTCTTTGGGTATAAGCTCAGGTGTTTTTACAAGATAACGATATAACTCAGCTACAATATTCTGTGCTTTGATTTCGTCCTTCTTAACAATGGACCCGACATAAACATTATCAAACATATATTGCCTCAGTTCATCCTTTGCCTTTTGAAATTCATCGCTCATTGAAATCCTGTCTTTGTTGGTGCTGTTTTCTATTATATTTATAATCATATTGTTAATTCTCTTGCTTGAGCTTTTTCCTAAAACCTTGACACATTCCTTAGGAAGCATATCCTCCATAAGCACCTTTCCCCGTATAGCATCCTCTATGTCATGATTTATATATGCGATCCTGTCTGCAAATTTGACCAACTGGCCTTCTAATGTGGAGGCTACATTTTTACCGGTATGATTCCTAATGCCGTCCCGAACCTCCCATGTAAGGTTGAGACCATCTTCTCGCTCCAAAATATCAACAACCCTAAGGCTTTGCTCATTATGCTTAAATCCATGTGGACAAACCCTGTCCAAAACCATTTCACCTGAGTGCCCGAAGGGTGTGTGCCCAAGATCGTGTCCTAATGCTATAGCCTCAGTGAGGTCCTCATTAAGCCTCAAGCTTCTTGCCAGTGTACGTGCTATCTGGGAAACCTCAAGGGTATGGGTAAGCCTTGTTCTGTAATGATCACCTTCGGGTGATATGAAAACCTGTGTCTTATGCTTTAGTCTTCTAAATGCCTTACTGTATACAATCCTGTCTCTATCCCTCTGAAAATCTGTCCTTACAGTACATTTGGGCTCTTCCTTTTCACGGCCCCTTGACTTACAGCTTTTTGTAGCAAACTCAGATAAAAACTTATCCTCAAAGGATTCGTAATCCTCGCGAATTGACATAAAACACATCTCCTCTTTAAGGTATATTGTGTACAGCTGTAATATGATCAATAAAAATTATTATATACTATACCATTTTATGCTTTGAAATTCAAGTTATTTGCCATTTTGCTACGGTTTTAGAGACATTAAAAAACGGCCCCTCACTCAGGACCGTTTGTTGTGCTCAATATTTAATCGATATGTAAGTAGATTAAAAGACTTTTACTTTTAATGTAGATTAATATCATACTCCGATGAGATCATCCAAGACAAATGGCATACCTACAGGTGTTACTGAGTTTTTTACCATTTTATCAAGTATAATATTGACACTGTCTACACTCGTTGATAGATTTCTAACAAATTCAGATTCAATGTTCACTTCTTCTGTCTTTTTAATAATTTCAATTCCGTAAACCTTTTGCCCATAAGCTGCATCCGATCCTGAACTTTCACTTTCCAATAAATAATACTCTATTTCCATACCCTTATTTATTTCTTCATTTGTATTATCAGTGTTAATGTTGATTTTCCTCTGCAAATATTTTTTAATCATTTGTGTTCCTCCTTTGTAAAATATGTACCATGTATAACTACAATTAATAAAACCACTAAATAAATTATATATCATTCCTAATATTTTTTAAACAAAAACATTTCGCTCAAAAGCCTCTTATTTCAACACTTTACGCCTAATCACATATAAAAATTCGACAAAAAATATTAATTCGTCAAAACTCCTATTTCCAGTGATAATAATAATTTACATTAATAAAATACAATATTATGCCGATAAAGTATCATAACTTTTATTAATTACGTTTTATATTAGGAAAATATTAATCATTGAAGGGCCTTTAGATATTATGTTAACATAAAGTAGATATTTCATTTGGGGGTCATACAATGTACTTTAATTTGACAAAAAACATAAAAAAAATAATTTCTGAATTTAATAATTTAGGAAAATATACTAAAACACTTTTAAAGGTAGGTTCCATAGTATCCTTTATTTTACTTATTCTAGGTGCTTTGCTTGTAATAGTAAACCACTTTTTTATGAGCAAAGATCTTTTTTATGAACTTGTTGCTAGAACATTAGTCAAAAACAGCTTCACAATATTGGCAGAGGCAATAATCGGAAGCTTGGTTTTGGACTACTTATTTAAAAAATCTTAAGTTCTTTTAAGTCATATTTACCAGCAGTTATTATGACTAAGGCTGGTAAATATGACCATGTTCTTCTTCTCCCTTTATTTCTTTAACATTATTATTCTCATCCACAAAAATGATTTTTGGAGTAAATTCTGCCGCTTCTTTTCTGTCAAACATGCCATATGAAATTATTATCACGATATCGCCTGGGTGTACAAGCCTTGCGGCAGCACCATTTAGACATATCATTCCGCTTCCCCGTTCACCTGGTATTACATATGTCTCGAATCTTTGACCGTTGTTGTTATTTACTATCTGAACCTTCTCATTTTTCATAAGATCGGCAGAGTCCATAAGATCTTCATCTATTGTTATGCTTCCTACATAATCCAGATTTGCCTCAGTTACCTTTGCACGGTGTATTTTTGATTTCATCAAAGTAATAAACATTTTTACACCTCCACTACTACATTATCTATCAACCTAGTTTTACCGAACCTTACAGCTAATGCTATCAGTACCTTTCCATTTATCATTTCCACTTCTTCCAAGTTTTCTGCATCTGTAATTTCTACATAGTCAATTTCCGCAAAATCTACTGTAGATATTCTTTCAGATATATACTTTATCAATTTGGAAGCATCTCTCTCCCCGTTTTTTATAAGTTCCTTCGCCTCAAACAGTGATTTTGATAAAATTACTGCCGCTTTTCGTTCTCCAGTTGACAGGTATGAATTTCTTGAGCTCATTGCAAGCCCGTCATATTCCCTTATAATAGGGCATATAACAACCTCCAGGTTCATGTTGAGGTCCCTTACCATCTTTTTTATTACAATTACCTGCTGGGCGTCTTTCTGTCCAAAATAAGCCTTGTCCGGTTCAACTATATTAAAAAGCTTTGCCACAACGGTTGTTACTCCTTTAAAATGTCCGGGACGTGTTTTACCGCATAGTACCCCTGTTATATCCTCCACCTCTATATAAGTCTTATAACTGTCAGGGTACATCTCTTCTCTTGTGGGTGCAAATATTATGTCAACACCAGCTTCTTCTGCCATTTTGCTATCTCTTGCCATATCCCTCGGATACTTTTCGAAGTCTTCGTTGGGCCCGAACTGAGTGGGATTAACAAAAATACTCATAATTGTAAAATCGTTTTCATCCTTTGAAGCCTTAACCAATGAGATATGCCCCTCATGAAGGTAACCCATTGTGGGAACAAAGCCTATTATTTTGCCAGACAGTTTCTGCGATCTTATAACAGCTTTCAAATCACTGATTTTTTCTATAACTCTCATTAAAATTCTCTCCTTATTATGTCTATTACCTCGTCATCAATTTTAAACGAATTGCCTGTTGTTGGAAACAACTTACTTTGTACATCATTTATATAGTCTTTTGCTGACTGCTCTATAAGATCGCCTACATTAGCGTATTTTTTAACATGCTTTGGCGAAAAATCCCTGAACAATCCTACAGCATCGTGGGTTACAATGACCTGACCGTCACATTCCATTCCTGATCCTATACCGATGGTGGGAATGCTTAATTTTTCACTTATGAAGGCTGCAAGTTTCATCGGAATACACTCCAATACTACAGCAAATGCACCTGCCTCCTGGACAGCCAAAGCGTCCCTAATAATCTTTCTTGCTCCTTCAATGGTCTTGCCCTGTACCTTGTGGCCTCCGAATATATTTATAGACTGGGGCGTATAACCCAAATGTCCCATAACCGGGATACCGGCCCTTGTAATTGCTCTGATTTCATCTTTAAATTCTTCCCCGCCTTCAAGTTTAACAGCCCTACAGCCGCCTTCCATTACCAGTCTTGCAGCATTTCGTACGCTGTCACCTACGCCGGTATGGTACGAAGTAAAAGGCATATCCCCAACAACCATTGCATGTCTTGTTCCTCGCACAACCGCTTTTATATGGTGAATCATATCCTCCATTGTAACTTTTGTGGTGTCCTGATACCCAAGCACCACCATTCCAAGAGAATCACCGACCAGTATACAGTCAATCCCCGCCTCATCAAGTATCTTGGCTGTAGGATAGTCATATGCGGTTAGAACTGTTATTTTTCTTCTGTCTTTTTTGGACCTTATAAAGTCTGCTGTAGTAAAATTGTTATCCATAGTATATCTCCTGTATATTTTTACAAACTAAAAGCCATTCCTAAAAAGAGAATGGCCAAATAAACGTTATTTAAAATTTGACCTGTCTCCGTCCCTAAGGGCTCAAAGCAGTTTGTAAAAATTAAGATTATTTATCCCGTGCAGTTCATTTGTATATTAAAAGTATAACTATTACACTTTTAATATAGATACCGCCGAATATAGTAATAACAATAACACAAATATTAAATTATGACAAGGTTATAAGAACAAAATAAATCAGAATTTAGGATACGCCATGATTTCCCAGACATTAAAAAATGCCGATCATAGGATCGGCATTTTTATACTTTAAAATTTTTTTAGGTTATTTTCAACACAACTATGCATTTGAAACAGTTGGCTGCTTTGCTTTATACTGCTTCCACATTACCCATAATGGGCTTGCTATAAATATAGATGAATAGCAACCGCTTGCTATACCAACTAATAGAGGGAATGTAAATTCTTTTACTGAAGCAATGTCGTAGTATGCAGCAAAACCATAAACTGTTGCTATACTGATTAAAACTGTCAATACTGTGTTGATTGATCTTCCAAGTGTCTGTATAATACTCTTGTTAACAAGTTCTGCAATAGGCACTTTTCTCATAAGTTTGGTGTTTTCTCTTATTCTGTCATATATTATGATTGTATCACACATTGAGTAGCCGAGTATTGTCAATATGGCAGCAATAAATGACTCATTCACAGGTATATTGAATATTGTATATACCGCGATCATTACTGCAGCATCATGCAGCAAACCTACTACACCGAATACCCCAGCCGACGGTCCTGACATAGTTCTGAATCTGAACCACAGATACAAAATTATAAGTATGCATACTATGGCCGCAGCTTTCATAGCATTACCCAATAACTCCTGACCAATAAATGCAGATACATTTCTTATTTCAGGCTGAGTATCCTTTTTAACCTTGAAATTCTTTTTTATAGCATCAAGAGTTTTTGAAACCTCTTGGCTGGATAAATTCTGTGACTTCTCAGCTACGTTTAAAACCAGCATGTGTATCTTTTCCTTAGTGGTCGGATTAGTCATTTCCGACTTTTGTGCAGATACTTTTTTATTTATTGCCTTTGAAACTTCACTAGCTGCCTTTTCGGTATCAAACTTGTTGTCTTCCATTTGTAATGAGACTATAGCTCCGCCTTCAAACTGAATATCAAGGTTGAAGCCTCCATGTACAAAATAACCGATAATACCTGCGATAAATATTAAAATGGATAATCCGAAAAATATAAACCTTTTTCCATATAAATCAATCATTCTGTTCTTTCACTCCTTTCACACCGTAAAGCCATCTGTGCTTTGCAATATTCATGCCGGCTACCGACTTCAGCATTATTCTTGAAGCAGTTACGGCTGTAAGGAAGTTAAGAATAACTCCAACGATGAGTGTATATGCAAATGACTTAATAGGCCCTGTACCAAAGTAAAGAAGTACAACAGCTGAAATCAAGGTAGTTATATTACTGTCTAAAACTGCACTGAATGCTCTTTTAAAACCTAAATCAATTGCCGAACGTAATGTTTTACCGTTTCTAAGCTCTTCCTTAACCCTCTCGAATATGATAACGTTAGCATCAACACCCATACCTATTGAAAGGATAAGACCTGCAATACCAGGTAATGACATAGTGATGTTAAACCATGAAATAAACAGTATCTGTATTACAGTATGTCCTAAAAGAGCTACACAAGCAAGTATTCCTGGCAACCTGTAGAATAAAAGCATGAAAAGGCAAACCAGTAAAAATGCCACAATACCTGATGTAACACCTACGCTAAGAGCATTTGATCCAAGTATAGGGCTTATGGAGCTTGTACTTTCAGCAACAAGCTTAAATGGCATAGCACCTGACTGTATGTCCTGAGCAAGCCTTACAGCATCTTCGAGAGAATCCTGACCCTCTATGACACATTCTCCATTGGTTATAGCCACTCTAACATTCGGTGCAGACAAAAGCATTTCGTCCATATAAATACCGATTCTTTTGTTTATTAGCCTAGCTGTAGCTTCTGCAAACTTCTTTGTTCCTTCACTATCTAAAACAAGTGCAACATCGTGGCCGCCAGTCTGTGGATTTTGCTGATACTTTGCACTTTTAACGTTTTTACCTTCTAATATCGGATCGCCACTTACAGGAACTACCGGACCAGTTGCGGACTTGGTTTCGTCTATTTCTCTGAATGTAAGCAATGCCATTTTACCAAGGTCATCTATCGTACTTCCTGGATCTTCAATTGTTGTACCCTTTTTCAAAGGAATCTGAACGGTAATTCTTTTCTTGACCTGATCTACTGCAACAACTCTGTCCATGACACCTTTGGCATCAAGCCTGTGCTCAATTACTGATTTGGCTTGTTTGAGTTCTTCAGTCTTTGCTGCATACGTTTTTCCATCTTTGTCCTTTGGTGCTAATACTGCATCAATACCACCCTTTAAATCCGCAGCTTGACGTATGTCGTAAGCACTTGGTATTGTTCCTATATTAGGAATCTCAGTACCCTTAGGATTAAAAGCTAAAAAGGTCAATATTGCTATTACAGCAACAACTGTAAAGAACTTGACCGCGTCCTTACCTCTCATCTGTAAAATTCCCCCTTTTAAACTTGTCCGCATGACGATATTATATAATTTAAAAAGCACGCTCGTCAATACTTTTTGAGTTATTCGACCATGTAATTATAGGATTTACAAAAGTTTCTAGCATATTTTAACTTTCATAAGTTAACTATCATAGGAATATATCTTTCTTAACATTAAAACTTTAAATCTGAGTTTTGATCCAGAGTGCACATTCCACTCTCTTTTTCTCAAGCTCACAACCTATCTTATAAGGTAGATTGATATCACCGTTAAACTGGTATGCATTGGCAGCACATCCTCCGCTGCAATAGAATTTTGCCCAGCAATTCTTACAATCGTCCTTTGTATACACATTGGACTTCATAAACTGCTTCTGGGTATCTTTGAATATGTTTTCATCGTATACATTGCCCATTTTGAATTCTTCCATCCCGACAAACTGGTGGCAAGGATAAATATCCCCCTCAGGAGTTATAGACATATACTCATGTCCTGAACCGCACCCTCTTAATCTTTTTGCGATGCAAGGTCCCTGCTCCAAGTCTATCATAAAGTGGAAAAAGTTAAACCAATTACCGTCCTTACCGCGTTTTACATATTCATAAGCAAGTTTTTCATATTGATCATAAAGAGTATCAAGGTCCTCTTCACGTATATCATAACCGGTATCCTTTGCTGCAACCACTGGTTCAACCGATATCTGCTTAAAGCCTTCATCCGCAAGATGAAGCACATCATTGGAAAAATCCAGATTTTCTCTGGTAAATGTACCTCTGACGTAGTAGTTATCTTGGTTTCTTGAATCAGCCATGTCCTTTATCTTGCCGATAATGTCCTTGTATGAGCCGGTTCCGTCTACCTTGTACCTCATCCTGTCGTTTGTTTCTTCCCTGCCATCAATACTTAAAACTATGTTTTGAATATTATTATTGATAAACTCCTTATGTTCTTCCTTCAGCAGCAATGCATTTGTAGTAAGTGTAAATTTGAAATTCTTGTTATGTTTGGAAGCAATACTCTTGGCATACTCAACTATTTCCTTAATGGTATTAAAATTCATCATCGGCTCTCCGCCAAAGAAATCCAACTCAAGATTTCTCCTGCTGCCTGATTCTCTTATTAGAAAGTCTATGGCTTTTTTACCGGTTTCAGGGCTCATCATTGATCTCTTTCCCCCAAAATCACCGGTAGAAGCAAAGCAATACTTGCATCTTAAGTTGCAGTCATGAGAAATATGAATGCACAATGCTTTAACTACAGGCTCCTTATCCCAGAGAGGTATATATTCCTCGTATATGTCAGGAGAGTACAAAAGCTCCTTTTTGCAAAGTTCATCTATTTCATTAATGGCTTCCCTTATATCTTCCTTCGGATATTTTGAGGACAGCTTGTCCACAATTTCTTCTGTGGAAAAATCCCTGTAATAGTCAAGTACATCGTATGATATGTCATCAAATACATGAACAGATCCGCTGTTCACATCAGAGACAATATTAGTTCCAAACATTTTAAACCTGTGAATCATAAAAATAAATTCAACCCCCGCCCAAACTTTTCTCTCACCTTTACATTCAAAAAGTGGAAAGTGAGATAATATATCACCTTCCACTTAAACTGAACATACCGATGTCTCTAAATCATAAATAATCGGCCTGCTGTGTACTATTGTTTTTGACAGCTTTGATTAGCTACTGTGCAGGATGTCTTGCATGCAGATTGGCATGAAGTCTGACATTCTCCACAACCGCCATTTTTAACACTGTCTTTTAGGTTAGAACCGTTAAGCGTTTTAATGTGTTTCATCAGTTTTCCTCCTATGACTTTTTTACTCTTTTGTATTCTAACACATTTTAATTTTGTTGAGAAGTTTTTTTTATAATTGTTTTCATTTTATTATTCTTTTAATCTTCATCATAGTTCTTTAGGAGCACGTATGATATTGTCGCATTTGCTATCCGCACAGCCATATACATATACCTAATGTTCCTCCCTTTCAACGCGTGCTGGGACAAACCTGAGATAGCTGGTTTTTTCTTTTGTAATAACTTTAAGTAATTTACCGCATTCACTGCAGATTCTTTCTTCATCAGAAAGTTTATGTTCAATATGTAACCATCGAAGTTCTTTAATAGATACTTGCGTTACATCAGATGCAGTCATGGGCCATCGAAAATCTCCTTTATCCAGTCGCTTCATTAAAAGCCATAGACCTGTCCCATCCCACTGAATTATTTTTATAAGGTTATGATTTCTATTACAAAATACAAACAGACACTTTATATATCATGGGATTATTTAGCTTTGAATCACATAAATTATGGTAGTTTTTGTGTGTAGAATTTTAAAACACTGAGCACTTTTTGTATGCGGTTTTGCCTCCGAGAGAAGACATGCCTACAGGGTAAGTTCGTCTTCCTAGGTGGGTTCAGGAAATTTATGTGTGTCAGTGGAACCATTATCATCCTAGTCATTATCATCATCTATCTGGGTAAGTTCGTCTTCTTCCTGGGTCAATTCGGAAGATTTGCCTGTGTCAGTGGAACTATTTTTATCCTGGTCATTATCATCACCTATCTGAACAGGTTCGTTTTCTTCCGGATCATCATTGTCATCAATTGGTTCAGATGGCTCATCTGTATCAGTTGGATCATTTCCGTTTAAATTATTAGCGTCAGGCGTATGAATGTACTTTCCTTTCTCAGGAGTAGATGTATTTGTATTGTTAGTTATATTACCGTTTGTGCCATTCGGGGGAATGGTGTTTTTACTTTCATATGAATTTGTAACTGAATTATTGTAGCCGTTACTATTTCCACCTGTTTGAGGTTGATTTATTTCACTGTTTCTATTTGATTTAAATTTATTTTCCAAACTGAGCAAATCCTTCAATGTTTTATTTTTTGTCTCATCTAGTGTAATATTTATTCCCCTATCCTTTAATTCTTTATATATCCTGTACTTATTTATAGAAATTGAAAATTTATGTGCCTCTTCAATAATTTCTTCTTTTCCGGTAAATACATTTATGGTTGCAGAAGTATAATGACTGGAGAGGGATTCATTTATAGTATTTTCAACTTCAATTTCCTTGATTTTATTGAATTTTTGAAGCGGTATGATTGTTGTTGTAATTAAATTGGCCTCATGCTGTTTTAAATAGTTTTGCTCAATGCATTCAGCTATAATAAGCTCCATGGTTTCCTTATAGTTTTTATTTTTATAATTGATGTTTTTTATAACATTATCTCCATCGGTATTAAGAGAAGTTAATTCGGTAATAATAAGGTCTTTGCTTATATGCACCTCTATGCTCGGATTGATATCCATTGCTATAAGATATGCAGATTGGGAATTCCCGGTATGAAAAAGTCCAAACAAGGAAACTACTAAAGCAAGCATGCAAGCTACAGCTGCAATTTTTACAAATCTTATTTTTGGTGTGTTTTGTTCGGAATACTCAAAGTTTTCTCCGATTAAAGGAATCTGTTTTTGAGAGCAGCAGACATTTTTAAATGAGCCATCAATTGTATTTAATAAAACAACCTGATTATTTTTTACTTTTACAACAACCCATGTTTTTTCCAATGTCAACCACTCCTTTCTGATTTATTGCTTATATAAGTTAATAAATGTGTCCACTCGGGATGCAGCGAAATGATGATTAATGTAATCAGGTATTTACGGTGTCGCTCTATTGTTTTTACGGAATAGCCGGTTTTCTTCACAAACAAGGCTGCAGGGAACCTCTTTTTCTTTATCAGTTCATCAATTAAATTCTTGTCTTTCAGAAAATTTTCTACCATTCCATCGATCATAATTTTTGTATCCTTGTGTTTCGGTGAAAAAGATTCCAGTTCTTCAAATACAATATCATAGTGGGAGATTTCCTCTTCTAATTCTAATATCTCTTGTACAAGGTCACTGTTTTGAACTTTTTCCTCATAATATTGAATTGATTTTTCTATTTCTATTGCTGTCAAATTTGAGTCTTCACTATTTGAAATATAGTCCAAGGATAAATACTGCTCACCTTTTTGGTTTTGATGAAAAAAATTTATTAAATTCCGATTAATTATAAAATACGCATAACTGAGGAATGCCCGGCCTTTTGATGATTCATAAGTGTCAATTGCCTTATTGAAAGCTAGCAGTCCGATACTGGACTCTTCATCACTCCAAGTAATAAATCTTTTGCATATGTGACTTACAATATTGATAATGTAGGGCTTATATTGATTTATTATTTGTTGGCGTACAAGCTCATTTCCATTTGCTACTTCTAATATTTTCTGATTTATTTGTGAGTCATCCATAAGTTCACCTCTAATAAAAAGTCTAATTTTATTTTCGGCAAATCAGT
This sequence comes from Pseudobacteroides sp., assembly GCF_036567765.1. Classification (NCBI taxonomy): domain Bacteria; kingdom Bacillati; phylum Bacillota; class Clostridia; order Eubacteriales; family Oscillospiraceae; genus Pseudobacteroides; species Pseudobacteroides sp. The sequence goes on along the minus strand of NZ_DATCTU010000118.1, from coordinate 66,497 downwards.
TATATTTCTTTACCTGTAGCAGAAATTAGCGAAAATACATTTAGAGGTTGACATTTTCAGTGTTTTAAGAAAGCATCCACCAATATTCCCGGTGGATGCTTTCTTAACTTAAATTAATAAATAACAACTGTCTGTGATACCGGTTCCCAGTTTACGGTAGAACCATATGCCTCACTTATAAAGCGCACCGGTATAAGGGTTCGGCCGTCGATAATTTCAGCAGGAACATCAAGCTTGACTGAGTTGTTATTGATATAAGCAATCTCCTCACCGATAACTAATTTTATCTCCATATTATCTTTTTTAAGAGTTATTGTTTTTTCTTCTGCATTCCATTCTACCTGAGATTTAAGTGATTCGGCAATTGCACGGATAGGGACCAGGGTCCGGCCCTCTTGAATCAATGGTTTTACATCATAGTTTACCATTTCACCGTTGACAAAAGTTCTAATACCTTTTTCTCCTTTTTTATCTAAATCCTCACCAAGCTTCTTATATGCTTTTAAGTCCTGGAAATTAGACTTGATAGCTTGTTTTTGCACCTCAATGGCTCTTTCCAGTTCTCCTACCTTATCATACAAATCCGAAAGTTTCTGTAATGAATTGTATAGGTCGTTAAAACTCTCTTTCTGAGTTTCAATATTATCATACATTGTATCCGCATATAATTCCAGGTCATCATCAGTCATATTTGCAGTTTCTTTATTTTCAGTAATTTTGACCAGGGCTTTTAAAATATCGTCCATCGATATATTCTTGCCCTTAAGTAATGCTATAACGTCTTTGGGCTGCTCTGCAGCTTTGCCATAAACAGCATCAGTTACATTACGCAGTGTTTGTTCGTCTATTTCATCTTCGTCTTCATCATCTTCTTCATCATCGTCATCCTTATATACGCTGCCGGTAACACTTTCATCTTCGTCATCATCTTCATCATCGTTATATACACTGCCGGTAACAGTTTCGTCTTCATCCTCGTCTTCATCCTCGTCCTCATCCTCGTCCTCATCATCAATGTTTAACTTCGTTTTATCTGCTGTGTTCTTCTGATGATCAGAAACAAGTGTACTTTTGGATGGTAAATTGATTGCTGCAGATGGTATTACCCAAACTAAACCAAACATAAGAATTACAATTATTGATAATATTTTTTTTATCATGGTAGATTTCTCCTTTCATAATTACAAATTTTCTAGGCTAATAAAATTAGTTACAAGGTAGACAATTTTACTCATTATAAAAGCAGTAACTGTCAAGCTTTCGTGATACTTATAGTTTTTTGCCACCACCTTTCAATGGTTTTACCTTTATAGCGGATATTTCTTTTCACTTATCTATACAAGGGCAATTAAATTTTTAAGGGGGATTTTATAGAAATTGAAACACTTTTTATAGCGAAATGCTGAAGAAAGGTCTTCCTTTGTTTGATGTTAATTTACACAATCGGCATAACGATGAGGATGCGGGGAGGGTCTCCCTATATTTTCCCGCTCCTCCATATCTTCAAAATACGTATTCCGCCTGCGGCAACAACCTTGAATGCTGCACATGTCGGAACAGCAATAAGCATGCCTATAAAGCCATACAGCGACCCTGCAGCCAGGAAAAGTGCGATACTTGTCGAAAGGCCTACAAAGCAAGCCGGGACAACTCCTATGACAGCACCGAACATAGGTATAAATGATGTTATCACTACAAAAAAAGAAAGAATAAAAGAATACTTGAATCCGATAATTAAATACCCTATATAAGACAGTACTCCCAAGATTAACGCAATGAGTGCCTGCCCTGTTATATATGTGGAAAGCGTTTTATTGGTATCCTTGACGATATCCATAATCGCATTTTTATATTTTACCAGTCTCTTTGCATAGGGAAATAAGCTGCTCATTTATTTTTCCGGAGAACAGTGCAACCAGTAGTAATATGATTTGATTTTTACATTGTTCTGTTCGCACCAACCGACAACCGTCATACTACTGGATTGGCACGCCTGGACTATCTGGGTCCACTGCTTGAGCCGGAATTCAGTTTTAGCATCTGTTATTTTATCCACTTTGGGATAGCCTCCTTTGTGGCTTTAGACTTTTCAGACAGCATCTTAAGAATAAAAAATTCTTTGGAACAAGCTTTAGTGCCATACTAATCCAGATATATTCCGCCCTTATACTGTTCTGTCTTCTAAGGATTATCCGTTTGCCATACGGAGTTGGGAGAATAATTGGGATGTATTAAGCCCATTCTACAAGTTTCCAGAAGAAATCAGGAAAATCATCTATACTACTTATACCGAAAAAGTAATTATGCCGATATTTTATGAAATCCCAGAAAATAAAAGGATACCAGAAAAAATATTGGCATAGTTTTTTTATATAATGTATCTTCATCTTAAAGGAGCCGTTGACACAAAGCTCGGTCGAAGAAATCGAATGATTATGATACTCGGTTATGATGCCGGATTGCGTGCTAGTGAACTTATAAATTTGACGGTATCATCTCTTCACTTAGATGCAGAATTCTTTTATTTTCCCCCTACTTTTCAGATAGTGTTGAAGCAGTATTCCGTTCTAACATGTCTTTAAGTTTTATTATTAAATCTATGGAATTTTTCTCTAATTTTAACAAAGTTGAAATCCATCGATCAGTAGCACTTTTTAAATCTTCTTCATGTGAAGAAAAAGCCACTGCTATTATACTATCCAAATTACCATCTTCAACATATTTTATCATACGTAGTATAGACATCATGCTATAGTTGGCCATTCTTAGGGTTCTAATTACCTTTAACATGGTAATTTCTTTTGGACCATACACTCTATTATTTTGGGCATCATGAGGTATTATTATCAAGTTATTTCGTTCCCAGTTTCTAAGAGTATCAATAGAAATATTTAAAAATTTTGCTACTTCTCTTCTCTTTCGAAAAACAATATCATCCGTATTTATATTTCCACTAATCCACTTTTGTATCATATTCAGTGCATCTAAAGCTTTTGCATACTCAATTTTGATATATTCTAAATATTCATAAGCTTTGTCTAATGCTTCATTTAACTTTTCATTTGCAGCTGTTTTGATTATATCAACTGTTTTATCTCGTATTTCTCCTTCCATGAATTCACCACTAAATGCAATTCTTATTAGTTGAACCTGCTCCAAATGCCTATTTGTATAAAGACGATAACCATTTTCACCTCGTGGTACTAGCGGCAACAAACCATACTTTTCATAAAGGCGTATAGTATTTGGATGAACACCCACTGCTTCGGCAATTTGTGAAGTTTTTAAATATTTCATTACAGTCAATCTCCTACTGTATTATCATTTAGAAGCAAATAATTATAACATATATTGTCAACTTAAAATAGTACCCATCGCTTATCAAGATTAGGACCATTCCATATTCTTACTGCAAATCCTATAATGTTCGAGAAATATTTATAGTTAATTATGAACCTTGAAAAGTTGGTAATTATGGATTACAGTTATCAAGTTTACACGAAACTTAGCTACTGAATAGTCCCCCTAACCCCTACATTAAGATTTAAAGAATTCTCACTCCCATTTAAAAAACCGAATGGATATGATGATACAAACTACAGCAAACATAGCCATCAAGCAGACTTGAAAAAACACGTTATTTAGTGGCAAGTTCAAGGATACTGCCTTTAGTAGTTTAATTCCTTGTGTAAGCGGTAAAAAATCCATTATCTTTTGTGCACCAGTTGGCATAATCTCATAGGGGATTGTTGCACCTGAAAACAAAATCATCGGAAAATAAATCAGTGTGCAGAGCAAGTTAGCTGTTTTTATGTTGGGAGACACGCTGGAAAGCATCATTCCAATCCCATAAATTGCAATAAGCACAAGGCCGTACGCAAGCAAAAACATCCCAAGGGATCCTGCCATTTTATATTGGAACAGTAGGGCACATATCGTATAAACACACAAGAGTGAAATAAGTGAAATTACAAGGTTAATGACACATTGCACAAGCAAAATAATAGCAGGACTTACTGGTGTTACCTGAAACCGCTTCAATATCTTTTTATGCCTGTAATCGGCAATTACAAGTGGAAATCCCATTAAGCCAGTAGCACATATACCAATTGAAGAAAGTGCACCAAAAGATTGTTGCATAAAGGAGTAATTCGCACCTTCATAAGCGGGCTTATTCCCATTAATAAATCCCAATATTACTGCAACAACAATTGGCATTAAAACTCCAAAAAATATAGTATCCATTCCACGTAAAACTAACTTGCTTTCTGTTTTAATAATTGCATTAAAAGCTTTCATTGTAATTAACCTCCTCATCTGTATACCAAAGATAGGCATCCTCCAAATTATCGCAAGGACTGTTCTTAATTACATTGGGAACCGTATCCATAACCACTATATTCCCATGCTTCAATATGCATATTCTATCGCATAAAGTTTGTACCTCATCCATGTAGTGCGAAGTAAGCACAATAGTTAATCCCCTCTTTTTTAGTTGTTCAAGATGTTTCCAGATATCACGACGTGCTTTTGAATCAAGGCCTGTTGTTAACTCGTCTAAAAATACCAGTTCGGGATTAGGGATTAATGCAAGAAGTACAGATAACCTCTGCCTTTCTCCGCCTGAAAGATCATTTACCATCCGGTTTTGCATATCAAATAGCCCAAACAGTTTTAAAAGATCATTCCAATCTTTTGCATTTTCATAAAGTGAATAGGCAACCTGACAAGCTTCTTTTACAGTAATTTTGTCTTGATAATTAGTTTGCTGGAATTGAACACCTACCTTTTGGAATAGCTTTTTTCTGTCTGACACAGGATTGTATCCAAGGATTTCAACTGTTCCGGCATCCATCTTTTTTATGCCCAATATACATTCTATTGTTGTGGTTTTGCCAGCTCCATTTGCCCCCAACAGGCCGAAAAATTCACCTTTTTCCACAATGGCACTAAAACCGTTGACGGCGGTTTTAGTATCGTATTTTTTTGTAAGCCCAGTTATTGTTAAACTATTCTTCATTGCATACCCTCCATTTTGTTGATAAAAATAGCCTTGTGCATAACTCAAATCCATTGATATAATTAGATTTGATGCACGTAAAATTTTCTTATCACTCAATATATGATAGGATTTCCTTCCATAAATGCCGAATTAAGTATTTGCAACAATCCAAATTCATCAAGAACAGAAGGAACCCCTATGCATCAACAATTAATAATGAACATAATTGGACCTATTTACACCTCAATCCAAAGTCGATCTTTGCACCAAAACATTCGACACTCTTGACCTTACAGAATTTCCTGACGAAGTTAATTCAAGCACTTCAGGCCTCGAAGGTTTTTCACGGCATGCTCTTTTCAGAGCCTTTATTGTCATGAAGTGCGAGAAGTTTTCTGAGATTACCCAAACATAAATGGTTTACTAAAGTTATGCAGTCTCATATAAAAACTCTTGTTTCTTTAGGCTTTATTGACGGTAGTTTTGTATCACTTGATTCTACTTCCATTGAAACCAATACATCAGAACTGCCAGCAATGCTAACAATGAGAAAAAGTATGAGTTCTACCTGGGATGCAAAAATCATATCCTAATTGATGCTATTTCATACTTGCCTATTTCCGAAGTAACTACTACAGCTAACGTCGCAGACAGAGAGATGGCCATACATCTACTCGAAGGAACTCATTCAAGGCTTTCCCTTGATGAAACTTTTTTCATTGCCGACAAAGGTTATGATATCAAGGATATTTACAATTATGTCTACTCTTTAAGAACTGAATCTATACGCTACAATTCCAGATGGAAAAATCTTAATACTGACAAAGCTTGAGTTCGTAATATGTCAGCAATAGAGAACTTGAATACCATAGGTCACATTTGCCTGCTGGCTGTTGCAGTAGCTGCCGTAAAGTCTGGAAAACAGATTGTTTGAAATCACTTAAAAGTTTTAAGCGTTCTGCCTGATTTCTTAATCCTTACAGCTGATATACCGGGCATTACTATGCCTTTTTCTTAGTCATTCTGCCTGTTTATTCGGTTTGGATTGAGTTGTCAATGTTCGTTTCTTCAATTTTTCATTTATTCCAAGGTTTTTCACCTTAAAATCATTAATTATGCACATTCCTGTTGATAAAAAGAGTATAACACCAGGCAGAAGCCTGGTGTTATAGTGGAGGGTTTGTAATTTTGTTAATTTTTTTATCTTATTCAATTATGGTGATACTATTCTATAGAAACTGTAGTATCATAGTGTAAGCAATTAGTATTAACCTTTACTCTGCATTTTGAGAAAAGCACAAGGTGCTTAGGGGAATATAAAATATTACTTTTAGTAAATAAATTTCTTTAGGTATTCATACTCTGGTGTCAATTCTCCCTTGTACACAATTACCGCCTTTTTTATCTCTGGACATAATCCAGACTGTTCAAGTGAATTTTGATAATTTGCCTCAATAATATTAGGTAAGAACTTTTTCAGCCTATTACTAAAAAATGTTGATGAATCATAAGGAAGTTCTGCTGGTAGATTATCCACCGCAAGCATTACGATTCCATCCCCTCTCCACCCATCAGTAATTTCCCGAGTTATAGGATCGACTAAGTAAGCCGGATGGTCAATACTTGTGTACTTCACATTGCATTCTATAGCACCATTGGCATCGCATGATATATCTGCAATTCCGCATAGCTTAGGTCTTTCATTTTTTTCATAAAGCTTTTTTAATCCATTCCAGGTTACAAAATTGGGATAAGCTTTATCCCAGTATACTCCATTGATAATTACAGTTAAAAACGGTAAATAATTATCAAAAACATTTACGTAGTTTTCAGGATGCTTATAGTACTCTTGTAAATCAAAGGGCTTACCAAATTTTTTCTTGACAAGGTCCTCTTCTCTAAATTCACAAAAATAGATTGTATTGCACTCCCCATAACAGTCCTCAGCAATATTGCTTAACTCATTAGGCTTAATCATTTTTACATTCAAGCAATCCAATATTTCTTTTGCTCCAGAAGCCACATTTCCATAACCAAGGATTCCTATTACCAGTGGAGAAATTGCTTTGTCAATACCTTCTCGTTTTATAATATTAGCAATTTGTACTATGCTTTCTTTTGCTTCATTAAGTGACTTGTATTGAGTTGACTGTTTACACTTTATAAAAGGTGTATGAATACCCTGGTGCTCCCAATATTCTCCCAATAACCATAGAATGTCCAATGTCCCGGCATCACCGGCAAATCTTCCAAAATATATAAGCCTCCGGTTATTTTCATCCACAATTCTTTCATAATCTATCAAGGTTGAACCACTATCCATGATCTTTTTTAATAGAGGCATACCTCCGCTTTGCCCCTTTATGGTATGAGAAAAAAATAAATATACCTTATCATTTAACAGCTTGTGTTCTGGTATTTCCTTAATCCCTATGATAATATCTCCAGCGTTGATATCGTCGCAAGTTATGGCTCCCTGTGCTTTGTACTCTTTGTCAGAAAAACATCGAATACTGGAGGTTTGAACATAGGCTGTCGATTTTGTTTTATCTATGACTTCTTTTAAATCCACTGGAATTACTGGTGTTCGTTTTTCCCATATATTCTTGTCCTCAGCCCTAATAACAATAGAGTTCATAAGTATCTTCCTCTCTTCAAAAAACTTTTTTCGTACATCCTCCAGATTATGATGTAGGTATTATTTTAACTGTCTCTAAATATCAACATATCGTTCTACAACGTTTATATTCAGCCTATTTAGTTCTTCTAAGACTGGTTCATATATTTGAGGATGTATAGGTATCTGTATCCCAGTTAAACCAATTTTCTTTTCAAGAATTAGTTTTACTGCAATTGCAGCAGGTAAACTAACAGTATATGCTGTCGCACTGTCACCAAAAGGATCTCCCTTCGAAACCAGCGTTGACAATATTTTTTGCCTGGTTTTGCCTGGATATTCCGCAATTATCTCTTGATGAAGAATAAGCATGTCCTTTTCGTCTTCCTCGTAATTCAAATGGTTTTGCAAAACATGTCCAAACATTTCAAAAACACTAGTATTTCCCAATGGAAGCAACTCATCAGAAATTAATCCTAGCCACTCCAATTTTTTAATTGTTAAAGAGTATTCGGGAATATTAAGAAAACAAGAAATATCCCTTAGTAAGTTCTTTCCATCACTCTTTATAAGTTTTGCTAAAACCTGGCGAGGGCTATTTGTCTTAAAGTCAAAGCAAATCTCCCGATCTAGGAGTCCTAGCTTTTTGAAATAATGCCACGTTTCGCAAAAACCTATATGCCTTAAAGAACCACGAAAAATACTCTCCGCAGAGTGGATACCATACAAATCAATATAGTGTGTTGCATCCCGGTTGACAAAGGCCTCAAAAAACCCAACACCCGGTATACTTTTCAAAAAATACTCTTCAAACAGGTTTTTCTCCGAAATATCAATAATTTGATTGTTTTCCATGTAACGCCCATCATTTAGTGCAACAAGTAAGAATCCGATAGGACTCCATGAAAACTTATATCCTATAGGGTTATTATTTGATTCATATGCGGGCAGACTTGTGCCGTATGAATAAAAACTTACCACTTTTCCATTATCACTATGTATCTTATCAATGGCTTTCATTGCAATCATATGGTCAACTCCTGGATCAACCCCAATTTCTTTTAAAAACAACAATCCTCTCTTTTTAACTTCACTTTCCAAAGCTCTTAATCCCGGTTTTACATAAGAAGTCGTAACTAGATTTTTGTTATATTCAATACACACTCTAGCAACCTTTTCATGCATCATCCATGGTAGCAAGCTAACTACAACATCACACTTCTGTACCAGCTTTGCGAGTTCAGAAGTGTTGTCTACATCCAATTCCAGTGCAGTTCCATTGGGATGCTTCTCGATGATCTTCTCTGTTTTTGTCAGTACTTTATCTGCTAAAATTACTGAGAATTCCTTATGATTAAGCAAATATCTAACAAGGGGCCTAGCTACAAGTCCGGCACCCAACACCAGGATTTTCTTCATTCCAACCACCTCATTATGTTTATTTTTTTCTTACCAAAATATTATATAAATTCAAATAATCGCACCTAGAAGGAAACTTAAAATCCTCCTTCAGTTATTGCACTTAGGACATTGATATCAAGCTTTTGCTCTCCAAAATCCCTCATATATCGTTTAGCATATATATCCGTGATTTTCCTAAGTCCTTCCAAATAGTACTCATAAATTTCCTCAGAAAATAGTGTTGAAAGGTCGTAAGGTGGATGATTTTCTCCCCTATACTGCGTCCAGTTTGTGTTCTTGATTTTAATGCCATATTTCTCTTTGTTATTCCACATTTCCGAGCCCGGAAATGGTATTACACACCTATATTCGGCCATATCAATAATACCTTCTTCCAAGAGGTCTTCTATCATACCAATAGTTAGTTCCGCTGTTTGCCTAGTCTCCCCTGGCAAACCTGCCAGGAAATAGCATTGAGTATTTATCCCGTATCGTTTTGTTAGCTCACATATTTCCCTGACTTTTTCAATTCGCAAACCTTTTTTTGCAGTGTTCAAAATAGTCTGAGAAGCACTTTCCACACCATATTGAATTTCTGTGCAGTTATGAAACCTTGCAATATTTTTAATGATGTTTTCATCAGTACTCTCTACTCTTGCCTGAAAACCTAGTATAATGTCCAACTCCAGAGAATTAATTCTTTCCAGCAATCTGAAAGCCCTATTTTTATTGAAGAAAAAGTTTTCATCTCCGAGGTAAAAATACCGGGTCCCAAGATTATGATAGAAATATTTGATTTCGGCAATTATGGAATCTTCGGTAATCTCTGAAAAGTTTTTAGTATTAATATCCACACAAAATATACATTTGCCTCCACAACCTAACGATGTAAAAACCCTAGCCGCCGGTAAATATTTTATATTTAAAAGATCATTGGCGGGCCTTGGGTAATTGGGGATGCCAGCCATACAAATTGGACTTTCGTACATTATTCCATTGTCTTTATAGCATATCCCCATCATATTTGAAGAATTGAGTACAAGGTTTACAAAAGGACTTTCACCCTTTCCCCTAATTATATAATCAAAATCATCAGCAAGCTCATCTAAGAGCTTCCCTTCGCATCCATTTGCATGTGCACCTCCAATAACCGTAGTAGATTTGGGTCTTACGCTTTTAATTAACTGAGCATAATGAATGGCAGTTGGTATACTGCACGTCGGTGAGCTCAATCCAACAAAATCCGGTTCAAAACTCTCGACCTTTGCTAACACCTTATCTAAAAACTCCCAATCTCTCTTGTCCCCCATCAAATCTACTGAAGGTGCCAAGTATTCAACGGCAATATTATTTTCCCTCAATGCTGATGCAATAGAAAGTAACCCAATATTTTGATTTTCGGTATTTCCGAAATACAGCAATTGTTCTTTGGATAAATTGGGATATGTTAGCTTTGATTTTAGTGCATAATGCCAATTCCAATAATCGACCTCTGTTTGAGTTTGCGTAACTGCTGGTGCAGGTACGGAAATTAGTAATACCTTTTTATCCATACTAATATCTCCTCGTAATTCCTATTAGTAAATAATGCAACACATAAAAACCTATAATTTAGTAGATTATAGGTAGCTTTAAATAAAGCTATGTATTCCGCCCTAACCGATTTTTTCGGCCTTTTATACTGAAATAAAATAGACACCTTGACATATTCAATCAAAGCATTCACAAGGTTCCTATAAAGAAATTTTACTGGTTTGCTATAAACTTTCTTTGTTTAGAGACCTTTGAATAGAAAAGTTTACTGAATCTAAGAGCAGAATCAAAGTCCTGGTAAAAGTCCCAATAGGCCCATTTGGGAAATGTGTCTTCAGAATACAATCTGCGGTTATCAGGTATATCAATAAGATCAGTGTCTTTATTGTATACAAAAAATGATATCTTATGATTTTCATCCTCAGCTTCAAGTAAGTGCTTATAATCCTTTCTAATTGTTGTACCGCTCACGCCTTCTTCATATATGCCTACGTTCATAATACAACGTGGAAATGAATGTAGCATTTTTATTATTGAATCAACTGACATATTTGAATCTATTTCGATACTCATATCAATATCAAAATACTGATCTGTAAAATCATAGTTATTTTCTGATATTACAAGCATACTTGCCTTTTTAAATTTCTTTTCAATTTTCTTTAATAGTCCGATAAGTGCTTCATTATCCATTTTTATTGGTGGACGATTATATATTTTATGCAAGACATCATGCTTTGACCCCATGCAGTTCTCGCATCCACTGTGTTTTATCATACATCCACCTTTTGAAGTAATGATCATAGGCAAATTATATTGGTCATTATACTCATAAAGCCTGTCATAGTTTTTATCCTCCATATAATAGGAAGCATCTTTGCTTACATATTTGAGATATGATGGAAACCAATCCAAATCGAACTCTAGGTTTTTATAGTCCCCCTCTGTAAATACATAATCAATTGGATTACTAAATGTGCGACCCACCAAGTTAGGTATTTTATCAATAGGATAATCATTCAGCAACTGATCGATAGGACCTTCATTATCCCCCTGAATATAGTAATCAACATCTGCCCTTACAAATAGTTCTTGGTATTTTAATGCTGAATAAAGGCCCCCAAATAATATTTTGGCATTGCTATTTGTTTTTTTGATATAGTTGACAATAAGAAAAAATTCATATAATTGAATGAACCAATTCAATTCTATGATAAAAAAATCATATTCTGTTACTAATTCTTTTGTAAGCTCAAAACCATAGATGCCTTTTACCTTATCTTTATTTTTACTATACAGCCAACATGCTGGAGCTGAAAAGGAATAGTTATGCATGGTTATTGGAAATACAACTAAAGCATTCATTTTATAAGCCCCCAGTATATTATTTATCCTTAGCATTGATAATGTTATTTTATTACGTGGAGAAGAAATCACTAGTACAAACTTATCAGCTAAATTTTCGAAAACAGCCCTCTCATTATAGCCCTTACTTGCTGTTTTTCAATGATTTTAAGTATGCTACCCCTTGATATAGCAGTATACGCATTTTTAACAATTTTGCACAGCATTTACCAGGATATTTGTGCACTGCTCCGTTCCTCCAAAGCATTTAAGCCTTTCTGAAAGCTGTTTGCTTTTCATTGCATAGGGTCCATTGATAACCTCTTCAACTACACTTCTAAGCCGATTTGGGCGAAAGGCCTGGATCGGTAATTTCTTTGATGCTCCTGTATCTGCAAGTTTTATTGAGTTGTAATCTCTTTCAAAATGCTGTCCAGGAATTGTAATACTCGGCAATCCATATAACAATGTAGTAAGCATGGTGTCTTGCCCCCCATGAAAAATAGCTAGCTTTGTATCTTTCATAATCGCCGCTGTCGGTACATATCGTTCAAATTTAATATTTGGCAAACTCTCCGGCAAAGATTTTAGATTGTAATGGAAGCCACAACCGCAAATCACTCTGAAAGGTAAATCCTTAAATGTTTCAGTGATTGTATCTACATAAAGTTCGGGAGACAATGCTCCCACACTTAAATATATGAATACTTGGGGAAATTCCACCCAGTTTCTATACCAGCTAGGTAATTGAGATTCATTAAAATCCAAATCGAGGATATACCCAACAAAATTAATTCCCTCGATGCCTTGCATCTCTGGCTCCAGTTCAGGCAAAGTGGGGGCCAATTTTATATTGGATCGCATGTAAAATAGCTCGATTACATTTTCAATCTCAAGCAGCTTATACTGTTTAAGATACTTATTAAAGACTTTGACAAGCCGGCCTGTCTGGCTTTTATTGGCAGGGTGCTCTGGATTACATGGCCAGCTTGCTATCATAACCGATGGAATACCTGCAATTTGAGCTGAAATTGCTGCACTTGGCCTGGCCTCAGCAAAAATCACATCCGGCTTGAAATCACGTATAGCTTCCAATTCTGCAATAATGGATGCTTGAACAAAGTCTTCATCTGCCATCCCCGTCCACTCAACAAAATCAACTGTACTGTTGATAACTGAAATACTACCATTCGGTACAGGTGTCGGATACAGATATACCTTAAAGCCACTTCGTGATATGAATTCGCCCAGCTTATCCCCCATTACAAAGCAGACTTCACACCCTCGCTTAATGAGCATACGTGCAATACCTATGGATTTTGTAACTGAACCTATAGAACCCGAACTTGGGGGACTTGGTAACATCATAACTCTTGTATTTGTAGGCATATAAATATCCTCCCGGCTATCCCAATTTGATCTGAGCATTGATAACATTCATTCTAAAGTATAGACAATCTCTCTACTTTCATTGTAACGTTTCTTATCAACTATTTTTCTTCTATATTTACGGACTGCGGAATCATCCTTTTTCCCTTGGAGAGAAAAATACATATTGATTGTTTCATCCGATATACCCCAGAAATCCTTCATAATTAAAGAAGTGTGCACAAGGCTTTCTTCTCCATCCTTAAATAATCCATACTCATGCAGTTTTCCTTTCACTTGCTCATATATCTCCGTTCCCAAATATGGAACATTGATATTGATTACATAATTCTCTGCCTTTAATTCCTTAAAGAAATACCACATGTTTCTATAGTCTTCATCCGTGAACCCGGGACACCCTAAAAGTACATAGGCTGTCTTTTCAATCCGGTACTCTGATGCTAATGCAAAAGCTGCCTGAACTTCCTTTAAGCTTGTTCCCTTTTTAACCACATTTAACATGTCTTGGTTACCCATTTCAACCCCAAACTTCAAATGCCTGCAGCCTGAATGTTTCATTTTCTCAACAATTTCTCTATTTGTTGCCGTATCAACTCTAGCTTCAGCCCACCAATTAAACTCAGGGTAATCTTCCTTTAGTGCTATTAAACGGTTAAACATCTCTGTTGTACGCGGCCCCAAACCCGGAGAAAAAATCATATCGGTAAAATAAAATCCTTTAACCCCTATTTTTTCTATTCTATATCGTAACTCACGTATAAAGCGCTCCGGCAACATGGTGGATACATTATAGCCTCTAAGTGTGGGCTGCTGGCAAAAAGTGCACCTTCCGGGACATCCCCTCATAGACATGATATAATCCCAGTCTTCGGCTTTTGCTGGATGGTACAGGTATTCCCCGGTTAGTATTGGAAGTGCGTCCATATCCTTACACCAACTGATAGGAACTTTTCCTTTTAAGTCTCCTTCTACTATTTCTGCTGCAAACTCTTCTCCTTCTCCTGTAATCACAACATCCAAGTCTTTCAAATCGCGTTCCTTAGCATATTTGAGTAAGTGCCCATAGCCTACACAGGTAATTTGACTTCCAAGGTCTTCCTTAATCCTCTTCGCAAGATAAGAGCAGGATTGTGTGCTTCCAATTTCTACTGTAGGCATCAAAACATCACTCGCACCTAGAAAAACAACATCTGGCCTAAAGTCCTCCAATATTTTTATCACTTCTTCAAAAGATTGATGGCCATTCTTGTATCTTTCATCAAATAACCAGCTATTTAATGTCATGCTCAGTCGTTCTGCATAATCATGGGAATCATCGGCATAATCACCATTAATAAATATAACTTCATGACCCCTTCGATATAGTACTTCTGCCATATAGTGCATTGCTGGGGTAATCCTATTATTTTTTGATTCAATTAATCTATAAAAAGGGGGTACCACACATGCAACTCGTTTTCTTTCCCTCATATACATTTACGCTTCACCTTCCTCTATAAACTCTATTTATCATCAAATATCTCACTAAATCTTAGCTTTTCATATTTCAATCAGAGAACCTTATACCTACATGCCTCAAATAAACATAAAAATGTCAGTCATTAGTTGACCAACTAAAGATGCACCTTTTCTCAATTTTTATTGACTTTATATATCGCACTAATAATCTTATTTTGCATTGTAGTAAATATGCATCTGATGCTTTTAGGGATACACATACATCAGAATGGTTTAAATTTAGTGCCCCTTAACAGAATTCATTTCTGCTATGAGGCACTAACAATAAAGCTTCGTTCATCTTCTCGCGTAGATTAAAACAAAGGACATGCTTTTTATGCTTTCTTGTTGCTCTTCTATCCGTATATTGTGATAGCCATTAATCCCCAATAAGTTCTTTAGCTCGGACAACTTACCTCCACCTAATGGCAATTTCACAACGATTTGTTTAATTCTATTCCAATCACTATTATCTAAACCCGAGAAAACATCAAATTCACTACCACCTACATCCACTTTGAGTAAATCAATTTGTTGAATCTGGTTTTCCCTGATTATTTCTGATAATGTTTTTACAGTGCACTCAACTTTTATTTCCTTAAATAGGGTTTTTAATTCTAAAATCGCACGCATTCTCTTTAAACGGATATTTTTATCAGATCCAGCATTACCGAAACCATCAAATGTTTCAGAAATGCTTTGGTTATTGTTTTCCAAGTCATTGAGTACCTGTGCTATCTCCAGGTCTATATACTTAGAATCATAGGTTGACAAGCACGGAGCGTTGGGATAGTAGGTAAATGATACTACCCCTGATTGGTTGGAAACCCCAAAAGGAAAAGCAATCAAGTTTTCAGGGTTATATAATTCAATATTTTGTTTGAGCATCTTATAGATTTCTGGAATCGGCTCA
Organism: Pseudobacteroides sp.; assembly: GCF_036567765.1. Lineage (NCBI taxonomy): Bacteria > Bacillati > Bacillota > Clostridia > Eubacteriales > Oscillospiraceae > Pseudobacteroides > Pseudobacteroides sp. Next base: position 50,801 of record NZ_DATCTU010000118.1, on the reverse strand, counting down.
TAGATAAATATTCGGACATTTCCCTTACAACGGTCATACACCGCGAGAGAAAACAATCCAATATTAGCCCCAATATCAAGCACTGTATCTCCCTCTTTTACTGTAATGCCGTACTTAAAATACTCCTCGTACTCTAAAAGAATTGAGGACATATCCCAGTCCTCTTCATATTGCGGTAAATAAGTAATTTTTGTTCCATTTAGAAATAACTTATCTGAAAAAGAGCCTGTTTGCCCCATTAAGAATCCCTCCATATGCAACTATATATAGTACACTAATGATCTTACTTGCAAGAAGTATACTTGCGTCACAATGTAAGATTTTTATTGCAATTTATATAGATACCGTTAGGTCACTCTAATAAGAGACAAAAGCTTTGTATCTATCTTTGCAAGGTTCTTTCCAAACCGGATCCTTTCCATTCTGATTTTGGCTAACGTTTCTGCCATGTACTCTGCACTTACATATTCTTTACTGATTGTTTTAGCCGCATAGTAATCCCAATTTGCTTCTGCAAGGTCGATCAATGCCCTATTCCATAAAGAAACTTTTATATTCATGCCAACTAAGATATCATCCAGATTTTTCTGATGTTCCTTTAGCAAATTCATTGCACTGGTACCTGAAAGCTTAAAGAACCTTTTTAAATGCGAAAGCTTATCACTATAATAACGTTCGAAAACAACATACTCATTAAAAAAATTTGATTCCTGCTGGAGGCTTCCTATATATTCATTCAGGAAGCATACCAATTTCTCTATCCTTTTATCTTGATATCTGTATCCAAAATCTTCGTAGAATTTGGCTCCTTCTTTCAGCAAGCCATCCTTTTTGACTTTTTCATAAAGTATGCTTCCCTTATATAGATTGACTGAGCTAAAATGCCTAAAGAAACGGGCATATTGATATTTCTCAAGAAAATCTGCATTTTCTCGAAGCCCTTCAAAGGTAGAGTAGGGGTTGAAATTTATAAATCCGATTTCAGGATAAATATCATATTTCCCAAAAAACTCTAATGACCTTATATTATCCTCTACAGAAATCCCTTTACCTAATACCTTTAAATCATAATTATTAGCCGCTTCGGTACCTACATACACTTCACACATCCCTGACTCTATCAATAATTTCATAAGCTCATCACTGGCTTTTTTATAGAACCCAGCCCGACAAAATACAAAGTATGAAATCACCAATCCTCTTTTAATAATTTCCTTTGCAAATTCCGTCATTCGCTCTTCATTAAACCCAGGATCCTCAAAAGTAGCATCTACAATCCAGAATTGGCTTCTTCCCAATTCTTTATGTAAGGACTCGATTTCATCAACAGCTCTTTTTACGCTTTCTGCCCGCCAGTGGTAGTGATCGCCTTTCTTCCAAAAGTCATTGCCGCAACAGAAAAAGCAATTTCTCATGCAACCACGAGTCGAGGATATGAGGGTAATATTCCAATTATTTTTAAGCAGCAGGTCTCTGCTGGGAAAGGGTAGTTCATCAAGGTTTTCCACATACTGGTGCCTTTCATTTAATATGATTCTGTTTTTCTCTGCGTCCCGGTATGCCAACCCCTGAATTTCCCATATATCTTTCCCCTCGCTGAGATTGTTGGCAAGTTCCAGAAACGCAAGTTCACCTTCACCTCTTATGGCAAAGTCTATACTCGGTTCATCGATCAACATTTCCATAGCATGGTATGTAGGAGCATATCCACCTATACAAATATAAGCATCTGGCAACACCTTCTTTAAATCCTGGCATATTTTATACACAAGCTCAACAGTTTGGTTATACACTGTAATTCCTATGATTTCAGGCTTAAACTCCAAAATCTCGGAATAATCTTCGCTTCCGCCTATAACAGAAGTCAATTTGACGTCATAACCGTTCTCCCTTAACACTGCTGTAATATAGCAGACCCCCAAATCCTCTACTGCAAACTCCGGGGTAAGCAGCGGAGCAATCATAGCGACTGTCATTTTCCTCACGATGTAATTTCCTCCTTCACGAATCATTTTGTTTTACCTCATGACCTTTATCTTGCATCTAAGCCTCTCAGAATGGCATCTTCAAATTGCATCTTCGGTAGTTTGTAATTTCCTTCTATACATTATTGAATGGAGGATTTTGGTGCTATTCCATAGCGTGCCCCTAAGAAGCTTGCAGAAAATTGCGGCATCCAACCATGAACATTAAATGACGCGTTTCTATCAAAACCTGCAATCAGCATTCCCGATCTGTCATATCTACCACGTGGAATCCAAATCCAATATTCTGAGTCAGGAGTTTTTCCTGTCAGATATCTTATGCGGGCAATAAACACCAAGTATCTCTCAAGACTAAAATGCATCTTTTTCTCATCTTCAAATTGATGGCAGAGCTCTATTCCCGATTTATTCATATAACTTGGTGTCAAACTCATACTCACTTTAAACCAACAATCTTCTTGCTCAATTGCTGGGGTAACTAATGGATCATGCAATGCCCAGCTTTTGATATGGAACAATTCACCGAACTCCTCACGCGAAATACCTTTAGGTACACAGAGTATCGTTTCTTGGTTTTGTTGTGCCTCTAAAATTTCCTCTGCTGTAAAAGGACAAGGTGAAAGCTCCAGTTTTTTTCCAATGATCGATTCGATTCCTGCATTTCTATACCATGTTTCCATTTCTTCACGTATAAATTCCGGATCTGTATCATCAATTGATTGCCTCACATATCTTCTTAAATCTGAAGGACTTATCACTTTTTGGCTCAACAGATTATCAACAAGAGATAATATGCTTTGTTTTGTATTCTCCATAATCCACGACTCCTTATTTATACAAATATCTAAATTTATACTCTTTTACAAAATTTTTAGGATACTCCTTAAACAGCCTCTTCTCCTTTTCTTTCTAGCCCATACCGTATCCAGATCAGATTCTCTCTGACTTTTCTGGTCTCAATAAGCTTTAGTTTCATGACACCTTCAGCCGAAACAAGGTCTTTTGCACAAAAGATAGAACGTGGTGTTTCTCCTCCAATAAGAAGAGGATATATCAGAACACTTACCTCATTCACCAATCCTTCTCTAAATAAAATTCCATTGAGTGTTCCTCCGCTGTCAACCCGGACTACTTTAGCACCATATTCACTAGCCAGCCTCTCCAATGCTTGGTGGAAATTTACCTTTTCTTCCCCTGTGATCAAATACTTGATTTGAATATCGTCCAAAAACTGAAGATATTCTTTTGGTGTAGACTCAGAGCACAATACTACTACATCCCTCCAATGATTTGTTTCCAACAGCTTATGCCATACTTTTACCTTTCCCCTACTATCTACCACGGCCAGTAATTGCTTTCTATCTTGGGTTTCCTTTTCGGTTCTTGAACGAATTTTTTCCATTTCAGCTTTTACAGTTTCCGTTGCCAATTCATTGTCAAACCATGATAAAATCGTGTTGCTGCTGGAAAGCATAACGTCAGGTTTCCATATTAACGCCAAGAAGTTATAAAGGCCTACATCCGCTTCAAAACAATCCATCCGGCCATCTACGCTCACCGCATTATGTACTACAACATGTGGAAGCAATGGTTTTCCCCCTTTCGAAATTGCAAACAAATAATGATTAAATTTTATAAAACTCTGTGGTCTTTTCACCCGCATTATGAAATCGCTCAATCCGCAGGGATGTAATATCAAGAGTCTTTGCTTTTCCATAGATAATTTCTTCACTCACGAGGAGCCCACAAGCAGGACTATGCATAAATCCATGGCCACTAAAACCTGTAATACAAAACAGTCCTTCAATCCAAGGCATTCTACCTATGATGGGGTGTAAATCAGGGGTCATTTCATAAAACCCGGCCCAGCTTGAAATAATCTTACTGTCCTCAATGCTGGGGATACGTTCAATTAGCTTTTCACAATGTACCATTTCCCAATCAGTATCCACACTTAGATTTAAACTTTCATTCTCTACTTCAGGCTTATGCAGTCCAGACAAAAGACCTTTTCCTTCCTTGTGGAACCCAATACCTTCTGCTGGAAAAATAACTACCGGAAAATCCTCAGATACCCACGGTAGTTCAGACGTAACAAATAATTGTTGCTGAACTGGTTTTACGGGCAAATCAATTTGCATCATTCTACAAATTTGTGCAGATCTTGCACCCGCTGCATTAACCACGATGGGTGTACTGATATTTCCTTTAGAAGTTATAACATGGTCTATCCTGCCGTTACGCACCCCTATGTCCAATACGGATGTATCTACGAGCAATTTAATGCCTAACCTATTGACTGCACTAATATGGGCATTCATGACATTTCCTACATCGATCAAACCATCCATTTGATAGTAAGTCGCAGCTACCACATCTTCAAGGCTTACCCTAGGGATCTTCTCCCTTATATCCTCTACCGTTATCCATTGTGTCTCTATTCCTAACCTATGCTGGATAGTCATTGCAGATTTGAACGCTTCCACATTGTCATTTCCAGTCAAAACAAACATATACCCGCAAGAATTAAGTACAGCTTTACAATCCATTTCATCTCTATAACGGAGAAACATTTCATTACTAAGCTTTGAAAGTAAAATGTTGATCTCCGTAGCAAACTGGTGGCGAAAACCGCCGGCACAACGGCTTGTAGAGTGCCCCCCCGGATAACTGTCACGTTCAAGTACAACAATATTGGAATACCCATTAAGAGCCAGGTGATACGCTGTACTTAGGCCCATAGCTCCACTGCCAATAATCACAACATCTGCAGTTTTGGGAAGCATGACATCACCTCCTTATAAAAAAAACTTCTCAGAAAACTTCGAAAGCCTCCAAGGCCTATCTTTCGGGGTGCATACCCTTACATACTCCACATAGTTATTAAAATATTTTTAGCAATGTATTTCCATATATAATGACTTTAGCATCATTGTGCTATCGATTGAAATGATCGACTATGTTATCGATCCCCATCTTGATTTTAACTCGGTGATTAACGCAGGCAATACTTCCAACACATCACCTACTATACCAAACTTTGCAACTTTGAATATCGGTGCCTCTGGATCATTATTTATTGCTATCACCGTTTCTGAGGAAGTCATCCCTGCTAGATGCTGTATAGCACCTGAAATGCCACACGCAAAGTATACTTTGGGCCTAACTGTCTTACCTGTCTGCCCAACCTGATGGGAATATCCTATCCACCCTGCATCAACTATAGACCGCGAAGCTCCAACAACTCCTCCAAGCACCCTCGCTAAATCTTTAACCAGACCCAAATTTTGATAGCTGCCCAGACCTCTTCCAGCTGATACTATAACATCAGCCTCTTTTAAATTAGTCATTTCAATACGCCTGGTAATGCTGTCAATGGTTTTTAGCTTTACTTCACAGGGTACTTTTACAACAGGTCTGAGGATGCTGCCTTTTCTGGCTCTATCTGGTTCTAGTGCCTTCATTGCTTTTGGTCTTACTGTTGCCATTTGGGGCCTACGATTTGGGCAAATGATAGTTGCCATAATATTACCTCCAAAGGCAGGTCTGATCTGAAGAAGCATATTCCTTTCCGAATCAATCTCAAGGGAGGTACAATCAGCCGTAAGGCCTGTATTTAATTTTGAGGCAGCTCTGGGTGCCAGTGATTTTCCATAAACAGTAGCACCTATAAGTACAATTTCAGGCTTGTACATACGAACTAACTGTACAAAAACATCTGTATGAATTTCATCATTAAAGCACTTTAGAGAAGGATGTTCAACTTCATATACCGTATCCGCACCATATTCAATGAGGGTTTTAGCTGCTTCCCCAGTGTCTTCGCCCATAATGATTGCTGAAAGGCTGACACCTAGTGAATCTGCAAGTTGCCTGCCTGAGCCTAAAAGCTCCAAGGTAACATCTGCAATGGTGCCGGCTTTGTACTCACTTAATACCCATACCCCTTTATATGCCAGCATATCCGTCAAGGCTTCAACTCCAGTTTCAGCCTCAATACGTCCAATTGCACCAAATTTGCATGAATACATACACATACTACATGAAGTACATCTGTCTATGATAAAAGCCTTATTTTCTTTAAATCTTATTGCTCCCGAAGGGCACTTTTTCATGCATAATTTACAACCAACACATTTTTCAATATTTATACTCATGCTCATAAATAATTCCCACCTCAATTATTTGCATTCATCAAAACAAAGAGGCAATACCCTATCAGCGAGCCTCTTTACCTGTTCTTCCAGAGTACCATTGATTATTTCACATCCATAGTCATGCTCAGGTATAAATGTATTGACCACCTGCGTTGCAGAACCTTTTAAGCCACATAAATCTTTGTCTGCCTCTAAATCTTCAGCATTCCAAACTTTTATGACTGTTTCCTTTGCTCTTTTCATTCCTTTTAATGTTGGGTTTCTTGGTTCATTGATCTCCTTCACAACAGTAAGCAAAGCAGGAAGTTGCATTTCCACAATATCAAAACCATCCTCAGTTAGCCTCTGGCAGCTCAAGCGGCCTTTGCTTATCTCTTCAATCCTTCTCACACATGTAGTATGTGGAATCCCTAGTTTTTCAGCAAGACTTGGCCCTACTTGTGCAGTGTCTCCGTCTATAGCCTGATTCCCGCATATTACCAAATCATAGGCTCCAATTTTTTCAATGCCTAAGGATAGTGTATATGCAGTAGCAAGACTATCAGCACCTGCAAATGCTTTATCACTTAAAAGTATAGCTTCATCAGCTCCCAGGGCAATCATCTTCTTTAAAATCTCTGCAACCGAAGGTATTCCCATACTGATCACTGTCACTTTTCCATCTGATTTTTCCTTGATTCTTAAAGCTTCTTCTACTGCATACATATCAAAGGGATTTATAATAGCTTCCATTCCTTCACGGATTATTGTTTTGGTTTCATTGTCTATCTTAATTTCATTTGTAGCGGGAACCTGCTTTACACAAACTATAACATTCAAATCCCATACACCTCGTTATTGTGGAATCCAGACTAACTTGAAGTAATATTTTCCAATCCTATACTCATTAGCGATCTGTTTTTCTATTATCATCTCAACCTTTTGGGCCAGATCCCATAAGTTATCAGTAATAAAAAACTCACGTATTGGAAGCTCTATATTAAAGGTAATGTTTATCTGCAGCTTCAAAGAGTCCTTTTTGAGTATCTATACAAATCCTATGAGGTAAATATGAAGGCAGCCTTTATTATAAAAGCTGCACACATATTATAAGCTGTACCGGCTGGATACAATTTATGAAGAAACTACATCCGCTGCTGGGGATAGGCTAGTGGCAAATACTGTTCTCTATCTACCGGCTGAATAGTGGGCAGTTGTCTTTGTATTTGTACAAGACTTTTAACAACATCCCAGTATGATGATGGTGTTGTCATTTGTCCACCTCCTTAACTCATCTATGGATAACTTAATTAGATTAGCCCTTTCTTTCTCATATTTACTACATCCCGTATACCAGTAACCATCTCTTCTATATCTGCCTCTGTATAGCGTGGAGACATTGGTAAAGCAATTGCCCTTGCTGCCATTTCCTCCGTGATTGGACACTCACCTTCACCATGCCCCAGTTCTTTATATGGAGGCAAACAATTCACTGTAGGATAATAGGATATTGCCATGATTCTTCTCTTTTTCCACAGGTATCTCATTAGCTCGTTTTTGGTCATTCCTAATCTTTTTTCATCGACTAATAAATTGTAAAGGTGGTAGACATGGTAAACATCGGAGATTTCGTAAGGGGTGGATAAGCCATCAATATCACGAATAAATTCGTTTATGTAATATGAGAGCCTGCGTCTTGTCTCCGTATGTGTTTTGATTCTATCCAGCTGGACCAGTCCCACTGCTGCCTGGATTTCTGTCATTCTGTTGCTTACCCCGATATACAGCCCGGCTCCGTGTCCACGCAGCTTTTTTAATTTTTCAGCCCATTCCTTATTATTTGTAACGACCATACCTCCTTCACCCAAAGTACATATATTCTTTGCCTGATGAAAGCTGTAAATTACATAATCGCCAAACTCACCGAGCCCTTTCCCCTTATACATTGCCCCTGGGGCGTGAGCAGCGTCTTGGACCAACAATAATCCATGCCTTCTTGCAATATCTACAATGGGGTCCATATCGCAGGGCTGTCCACACATATGGACAATAATGATCGCTTTAGTTTTAGAAGTAATCTTCTCTTCCAGCTTTTCTACATCAATGTTAAATGTCCTAGGATTTGACTCAGCAAAAACAATCTTTGCTCCTTCCCTGACAAAGATATTCGCAGTGGCAGACATAGCCATGGCGGGTACTATGATTTCATCTCCTTCTTTGATGTCCATCATGATTGCTACTAGATGTGCAGCCCCACCCCACGAGTTTGTAGCAACACCATAACTTGCCCCTACAAAAGTTGAAAATCTGCTTTCGTATTCTCTTACTCTTTTATTGTTTGTGGGTGCCCATTCATTCAATACCTCTAACATTGCCTGTGCTTCTTCTACGCCGTACATGGAACCATAAGAATGAGGTAAATCCCACTTATTTTCTTCTAATCTCGGTGATAACAAATGATCACTCCTTTCAAAACAACGGTAGATATCCTAGCCCATAAGATCACGTTTGTTGCTCTATGGTATTCGGTGTATCGAAATAACCTATGGCTTTAAAATAATCAAAATAAATATCTAATAATTTCTGGTCTACAGGAGGGCATACAATTCCAGAACCTTTTAAGGCTTCGCGAGTATTACCGTCATCATAATATACCCCTGCAAAAACATCTCCCGACTGTGGCTCCATGGGTGCCATAGAATAGGCAGCCCTTTCGCTTGTTTTTCGTACCTTTTGCTTCATTCTCCCGAGCCATTCTTCATAGGTGCATAATTCAACTGCATAACCTTGCCTTTTAATGCAATCAATCACCTGCACATGCGGAAAGGATTCACGGTTAAATAAGTGAAAGTTTTTCCCTATGATCTTGCTGCGTCTTGCAATATGAACGATGACCTTGCAGGTGTAGTCTACAGGAATAAAATCTATCAATGCACCCACATCAGGCCATTTACCGATGGGTATGGATGCCTTGACCGTCCTCCAAAAGAAGTCATTGGTCTGGCAGGCCCCTGTTTTACTATGACCGGAGATTCTCCCCACCCTATAAATATTTACCTGAACTCCTCGGGATCTTGCTGATTTTATATGGCGTTCCGATACCCTTTTTGTCTGTAGATATCCTAATCCTAATAGCTTCAATTCCCTAGGCATTTTGTCCCCTGTTGTATCCGTGCTTTCTTTCAGGCTTGGGAAGCTGTCTTCATAAACAATCGTACTGTTTTCTATATCCTTTAAAGAAAAAACATTCATGCTTGATGTATAATGGACTGGCTTTACCTTTTTTAGAGTTGCCAGGCGAAGGATTTCATCCGTCCCTCCTACATTCGTCGGTTCCAATGCTTCATAAGAGTAAATGAAATTTACATATGCCCCAACATGATAAATACTATCTATTTTTCCTGCAAGCGTATTGAATTGATCGTCGGATAATCCCAAATTAGGCTTTGCCAAATCACCGACCAAAACCTCAATTCTTGAGATGTACGCGTCCTTCCACAGGTAATAATACTTCATCGTTTCTATAAGCCTCTGCTGGGCCTTCATGTTCCTTTTTGGGCGTACCAGGCAATATATCTTGGAGTCTGTCTGCTCCAGAAGTTCCTGAAGCAAAAAAGCACCCAGAAATCCAGTTGCTCCTGTCAAAAAAATTCCTTCTTCTTTTTTCACATAAAACCAATTCTTGATAAATGAAACACACGCTTTCTTTATCTCTGAACCAATTGAACTCATAAAGTCTCCTTTCATAACCTGTTGCAGCCAACAGAAAATCATTTCTTACAGAGCTTTACTACATCTATAATACCTTCTGCCAGTTCATCCATATCTGATTCGGTAAAACGTGGGGAAATCGGAAGAGAAACCAGCCTTGATGAGATATCTTCCGCTACTGGACATTCACCTTCACCATGTCCTAAAGCTTTATATGCTGGCAGGCAATTTACAGTAGGATAATATTGAGTGCCTACCAAAATTCTCTTCTTTGTCCAAAGCTTTTTAATGAACTCTCCCCTGTCCAACCCCAGTACTTCGGGCTCGATAATTACATTATAAATATGGTACACATGGTAAACATCCGGCATTTCATAGGGCACAATCATACCTTCAATTTCAGCTATCCGGGTATTCATATAATACGCTAGCCTTCTCCGAATCGAATTGTTTGATTCCAGCCTATCCATCTGTATAGCTCCAACAGCACCCTGAACATCAGTCATTCTACTGCTTATCCCTATGTAAAGTCCTGTCCCGTGCCCACGGAGCCTCTTCATTTTTTCAACCCATTCCTTATTGTTTGTTACTAGCATACCTCCTTCTCCCAAGGTAGATATGTTTTTAGCCTGGTGAAAACTATAAATGACAAAGTCACTTAGCTTACCTAATTTTTTACCTTTGTATAACGTACCCGGAGCATGGGCAGCATCCTGAATCACTGTCAAGTTATGATGTCTTGCAATTTCCAAAATAGGATCCATATCGCAAGGCTGACCACACATATGGACAACCACGATGGCTCTTGTCCTTGGCGTGATCAGTTCTTCCAATTTGGTCGGGTCAATATTGAATGTTCTAGGATCTACATCAGCAAATACAATCTTTGCTCCTTCCCGATGGAATATATTAGCGGAAGCTTGGAATGTAAGTGCTGGCACAATAAACTCATCACCTTTTTTAATATCCATTAAAATAGCCAAAAGATGTGCGGCTCCAACCCATGAATTTGCTGCAATACCGTATTTACCACCTACATATTCAGAAAACTTACTCTCAAATTCACGTACTTTTTTGTTGTTGGTAGGAGCCCACTCATTTAATACTTCAATGATTGCCTGGGATTCCTCTATGCCATAGACAGTCCCATAAAATTGAGCCAACTCCCATTTATTATCTAGCATCCTTGGTGATTGCAAAGTATCCCCTCCCTTGTAAAAAAAGTTTACTGCAGTACTAACCTGCTAATATTGATTCAATTGCAGTTTGTAATGCTTTTGGTGAAGCAAAAATTTCTGGAGACAACATAGAATCAGGAATTTGTATTTGGAATTCCTCTTCCATATCAAGTAGCAAATAAATGGCTTTAAATGAGTCCAATCCCAATTCATCCAAAGATGCCTCCATAGAAAATTCTTTTTCCTTGTTTGATGGATCAATATAATTTTTAAGAACTGAAACAACCTTCTCCTTAACCTGTTCTGAAGAAAAATTAGTCATACTCGAATCCTCCCTATAATTTTTATTATTGTTTAAAAAATAATTCCAGAGCGATGAAAGCGTTTACTGGAAAACGCTTTCATCGCTCTGGAATTTAAAACCTCATAAAATTTAATGTATATGTTCTAAGACTTATATCCCTAAAATCGGCCGTATTTGTTGACCTGTTATTGATTGTTCCATAAGAGCTACTTGTTCCGGAGTCCCTTCTGCAATGATTCTACCTCCTGCATCCCCTCCTTCTGGACCAAAATCGATAATCCAGTTGGCCATGGCTATAACATCCACATTATGCTCAATGACAACAACCGAATTCCCTGCGTTCACTAATCGCACTAATAGAGAGATCAGCTTTAAAACATCATGGGGATGTAATCCAGTGGTTGGCTCATCTAGCAAATACAATGTATGACCCTTTCCTTTTTTGCCCAACTCCTTGGCAAGCTTAATTCGTTGAGCTTCACCTCCAGATAATGTATTGGCCGGTTGACCAAGCTGTAAATAACCAAGGCCAACGTCATCCATCAACGATAATTTTTCGCTTACCGCTTTTACATCATCAAAAAGAGGACTAGCTTCAGCAATGGTCATATTTAAAATATCATTGATATCATACCCTTTATATTTTACTCCAAGGACTTCACGTTTGAACCGCCTACCATGGCATACAGGACACCGGACTTGCACATCTGGCAGGAATTGCATAGATACGGTCAATACACCTGCACCTTGGCATCTTTCACAGCGTCCTCCAGCCACGTTGAAAGAAAAGTGCTTTGCTTGCAGCTTACTATTCTTGGCTGCCTGCAATCCGGCAAAAACATTACGTATGGGGGTAAAAATATCTGTATACGTTGCAGCATTTGAACGGGCAGTTCTTCCTATAGGTGATTGGTCTATGGTGATGATATCATCAATATGTTCCATGCCGACAATCCTATCATGCTCTCCAGGAACTTCATCCCCTTTGCCCAGATATTGCCTAACTGCAGGGTCTAAAATATCCAATAGCATCGAAGATTTACCCGACCCTGATACACCCGTTATTGCAACAAGCGTATCTAGGGGTATTTTTGCATCAACATTTTTTAGATTGTGGCAGTTTGCTCCACTGATGGAAATAAACCTTCCTGTTCCTTTTCTACGATCATGAGGTATAGAAACTGCCTCAATTCCTGCAAGATGCAGCCCAGTGACAGATTCCTTGCATAGGGCAACTTCATCAGGCTTTCCTGCTGCCATAACTTGTCCACCATTTTTGCCAGCCCCAGGCCCTATGTCAATGATATAATCTGCCGCTCTCATCATCTCTATATCATGTTCTATCACAAGCACTGTATTGCCCATATCCCTTAATTGTCTCAATACATTGACCAGCCTACCGGTATCACGTGCATGTAATCCGGTAGTGGGCTCATCCAGCACATATAGTACTCCTGTAAGCCCTGATCCTAATAGCATGGCCAGCCTTAGCCTCTGTGCTTCTCCGGCAGACAGGGTAGGTGCAGAACGCTCCAGTGTAAGGTAGCCTACACCTACATCGATCAAACGCTTTATCCTTTCGGAAATATCATCTACAATAGGCTTCACAATCTTTAAGCCTTCCGTAAGTATATCCTCCGATAGACTTCCTATCCATTGGCTTAACTCACTTAGCGACATCTTATTCACTTCCGTGATGGATCTGCCATTTACTATGACTCTACGGCTTTCTTCACGCAGCCTTTCCCCATTACAAACATGGCATACCTGCTGGACGAGCATCTTCTCCATCTTTTCACGGTAGCCCGCGTCACTGGCACGTTCTCCATACCTCCGCAGGACATTGGTTACTACACCTTCAAATTTTCCTTTTCCGACGGAGTCGGGTGGCTGGATATTAGGAAAATGCCTACAAAATTGTGGACTCAGTACACCATAAAATAAAAGATCTCTTTGGATCTTTCCCAACTCTTTGACGGGTATCTTGGTGTCAAAAGTGAAACCATAATGTTTAGCTGCAGCCTCAAAAGTTGCCGTATACATCTTTATGTAATGGATGTCCCAACCTAAGACTGCATTATCTTCAATACTGCGGTCTTCATCAATCAGTGCGGATATATTTGCACTGTTTATAACTCCCAGTCCACTACAGCTTGGACAAGCACCTTCCGGTTTATTAAATGAAAAATTTGATGCTGTCAACTCCGGTATTTTTTCTTGACAGTGGGGACATGTAGCAGTGATTCCATAATCACCCGGCTTACCAGCACTTTTTCCTTCATCTTCATTTACGACAAGCCCACTTCCCTCAAAGTCTCCGTCCCAGGTTTCCATATCATCATTGTCGCTTTGGTCAAATTCTGGCTCAATCATTTTTGTGCATTTAGGGCATTGTCTTTTACCTAACTTCGCAAACAACAACCTGATAAATGCATAAATATCTGTTACTGTACCTACTGTTGAGCGAGGATTTCTGTTGGTCAGGTGCTGATCAATACTGATTGAAGGAGATAGTCCGGATATTGAATCCACTTTGGGCTTGCTGATAAAATCCGTTGCCATTCCCATAGATTCCATGTACTGCCTCTGGCACTCTTTTTGCAGGGTATCAAAGGCAAGGGTCGATTTTCCCGAACCAGATAATCCTGTGAGAACAACCAGCTTGTTTTTGGGTATACTCAGGGAAATGTTTTTTAAGTTATTTTCTCTTGCCCCTTTAATTGTAATAAATTCATGCATTTTAAATCACTCCTTGTCAATTTACTAGTAGCATCAACCACGAAGGCTCCATTTGGCTTATTGCTTTCGACATAGGATAATAACTATATTTATTATCAAAAGCTAGAATGATCTTCCCTTTAGGCGTGGATACCTCCTTCTCGTTTTCAATATCCCAAAATTTCCAAATACCTTCGGCTAGCCAACCACAATAATAGCATTTGCTGGTAATTAATACAAGTCCTTCTTTATTATCTCTCAGCACGAACCAAGTATACATGAAAAGTGCAAGAGATTTATAATCCCCTCTTTTATTTCGAATCACTTGATCAGCAGTCATAATCCTATCTGCTTCCACAAAAATAGATTCTTTCTTATATTCTTTTAGCACTGTTATTAAATGGTCAAAATTCGAACACCCTTTTACAAATTCCTGCATGAGGGGGCTTTGCAATGACCATACTGCATAAGTTTCAGGCTTAGGTACATAAAGCGTCTGGTAGCCATACTTTGCCCATGTATAAGAAGACTCCGGATATTCATTGCTCGCTTTTAGGATATACTCTTTTATTTTCCTACTCAATAATATTGGCTCATGGATATTTAGCAAACTGGGTAGATCAGACTCTGGCTTAAAAATAGAAGCTAAACCCGAATCCTTCACTTCATCAGGAAATCTGAAATTCGGAATATTTTTAATAAACCAGTCCGAGAGCTGTTTCTGCATTGCTTCAGGTATATTGGTTAGCCCTAAAGATGTCCATATCCATCGATCGTTATATACTTTCGTTACTCTTGTATTATGGTAGAGAGTTTTATCCGTAAGTTCTACCAGTTTATCTGAGCTAAGCAAATATACCTGGGAATCTATGCTCACCAGGACCACATCCTGATTATTCATTCGGAGTTGGTATAAGTCCCCAAACTTAAAACCACCCAAACGTAATATGGCAAAATACAATGACATGACCGGTGAACAATTTCCGATTATGATCCCATCATCATTCCTTGAACTGACCATTTCATCAATCCCATACCAGGGGGCTAAATACTTACTAGCCCATGTATTATCACGGTCTGGGCGGACTAATCTAATAAATATCCGATCCCTTGATGCATTATACAAGTTAGCTAACATTTGCAGCTTGTTACTGTCGAAAATTTGTGATGCCAGTTGCAAAGTATTCATGGACATCATATTCACTAACAAAGCAGCACATTCGATCATGGGGTGAGCCTCCCGGAAACGTATATTTCTAGGAATTGCTCTGGCATATACTAAAGGGGATAGTGGATCTTTGGCTTCCCTAACAAGATTTATAAAGCTCTCATTTTCCCACCAAATTTCATTATCTGCTTCGCTTTTTACTGTCAAGTCGAAAGGCTTATGGCCTTTGATCCAATCCGTCTCAAAGGAAGCTGGAACTTTTTCAAGCCATGTGATTCGCCAGTCGCCTAACTTATGGATGAATTCTATGGTATACCGGTGTAGTTCTTTGACAGGATTAAATTTTTCATACTCCAACTGCAAATAGCAGTCAACTATAACATTTGTAAAATTGCTTACAATAGAATGTGTTTTAATGCTTACATTATAAGCATTAGGGTTTAGAATATACCCTTCAAACCAAATTCTTTGAGCTTCATTTGCAATATCATCCTCAGAATAAATTGTCTTAGTCCATAAGTCGCAATCACCATTTCTTAGAGCCATTTCCAGCCTTCCTATCACCTGCTTAACAATATGCTCACGATGAACCGCCAACTCATCCGCTACAATATCGGGTATTTTTTCTTCTATTTTCATATTCATACCTCAGATCAATAGATTATGGAACCGTTATATCGGGAGAAATAGAACTTTCAATAAAATCTATTGCTTTATCAATAGCGTCCAACATTTGTATTGCAAAATCATCATCTTCTATAATGACGCCAAATTTTTGTTCTATCTTTACAATAATCTGTAAGCCCATTAATGAATCGATATGCAACCTTCCCGTGAGTCCCGGCCCCTCTTTGAAACTATCCTCTGTGATTTCCCTTCCTAAAACTGCACTAAAAATTTCACGGAGCTTTTCTTTAATTTCCTCTCGTTTTTCATTCATAAAATACATCCTTTCCTAAACAACATAATTTTGCAATACTATCATCTTGAGTTGCTTTAATTTATACAACAGCCTCTAACCATGCCGGGTGCTTTCCAAACTTTTTCCCCTTAGGCTTAAAGCAATTTTCATCATCAAATGCCAATATCACATTTCCTTCTATTTCGGAAACCGGGATTAGTTTTTCTGAATCAATCACAATATACTTTTCTAAAGCTTTACGTAAAGCAACATAGCTTCTTTCGGGTGTGATGATAACACCGCCTTCGTCTGCTAAATTCGCAGATTTGGCAGTTGTAAATAAAAATACCGCTTTATCTTTATGCCCGCCGGTTTTATTACGAAAAACCTGATCTGCGGTCATGATTCTATCTGCTTCCTCAAATATTGATTCACTATGAAGACTCTCAGCCATCCACGTAAGAATTTGTTCTAATGAGTCGCATCCTTTTGAAAATCCCTGGAGTTCCAATGAGTTCATAGCCCAAAGGATATAAGCTTGGGGCTGGTTTACCAATAATGTCTGGTACGAATATTTTGCCCATGTAAAGGGAGATGCAGGATATTTACGGCTCATCTCAAAAACATATTTTCGTACTGCCCAGTTTAGTTCCTCGGCAGTAGGGTATTCATTTACAGTTGGGCAGCTTTCAACATCTAAAGGCAAAACATTTGCCTTTTCATCCGCCTTTGGCATTGAAAAAATCGGTATGCCATTTTTAAAAAATTGCTGCACCTCCTGCAATAAGTCATCCGGCATATTTGTCTGGCCTTCCCCATCCAGGAAAAATGCTGGTGTAACAACTCTGGTAACATCTGTGTCTCCGTATAGCCTTTTTGAGCTCATAGGCATAATCTCATTGATGCTTATAATATAGTAGCTTTTAGGCAGCTTAAGTATCGTCAAATAGTGAAAGGGTTGGATTACTACAAAAATATCTGTGGGGTTCATGCCACTAAGCCGCAAAAGTGAAGTGTAGAACGATGCCATATCTACGCAACTGATCTCTGCCTTTTCACAGGATTTCATCAGATGAAAGGTCTCATCAATATTATAAAGGGGAACCAGCGACAATTCCCTTGCTGGAAAATAGGTAGAATCCTCCTTTTTTACCTCTGAATAAGTCTTTGTCAAAAGAGCTTCTTGTCCAAAATGGTTAATCTTCTTCACACTTGCAGCCATATTTCCGCCTTTTAATATGAACGCCAATCTGGCGGCCTTATATGACATCATATCAGACAATACAGTGGCACTGTCTATTTCAGGATGTGTATTTCTAAACCTCACGGATTTTGGAATCGCCCGGGCATAAATACTTGCTTTCAGACATTCCTCTGATTCACAGCTTATATCCGCCAGTTCATTTTCTTCCCACCATTTCCGATTCAAATATTCCTTGGACTTTGAAGCGTACAAATGCTCTTTGATACGACCTTCCTGTAGCAGCTCCCCTTGGACTAACATAGGGTCATCTTTCCACGCTGGATGATCCAGGCTTATCTGAACCTCGGTTATCTTTACGGATCTTTCACTACTGTTGTGCTGCACCTTCATGGTGAAAAATGCAGTTTCAGATTCATGAACTTCATAAATCATTTCAAATTTAACCTTACATGTAAAACAATCACTGCATTCCTTTTCCAGGCTCTCAATGTCAAAGTTACACTTGGCAGGCTGTGCCACTTTTACGGCATATCCCGAAAACCATCTGCGCATATAGTAATCACTTACAATATCAAGGGTAAACCATTTCATAAAAAGCTCAATATCTCCTAAGACAAATGCATTTGTCATTGCTGTTCCCATAAGAACTACCAGATTTTGAATACCTTCTTTATCATCAACCTTCATTGCCATATGTTCACTATTCACAATGAACCTCCAAAATATTATTTTTTAATACTTTCCATCCACTCTTTGCTATCTGTCAAGCTAAGTTTATTGGATATATACGAACTCAACACCCTTGCACTAGAAAACAATCCATGAAATACATATTTGTCATCGATCTCAACCTGAAACTTTTTTTCTATCTGTGCCAGAACTCTTAATATTTGGATGGAACTCAGCTCAACAGTGTCCTCAAAATCAAGACTCGATATTTTGGCTTCATTTGATATTAAATTTAGGATAAATGCATCCACATCTTTCATCTGAAACATGCTTATATACCTCACATAATTTATTTACTCAGCTATTCCACGGGTTACCATTTGCTCAACCAAATCATCGATATCCTGCAGTGCCCTTTTAATACCGTCCGGATAAGGAAAGCTAACAACCCTTTCTGCAACTTTATTACAATATTGGCATTTATCACAGGATGTGGATTTACAATCCTTAGACTTAAAATAATTTATAAACCCTTCCAATCCCTCATTTTTAATATTGACTTCTAAAAGAGCAAAGGCTTTTAAAAGTTTACGCATATTTTTATATTCATCAGTCAATTTTGGATGACTTGCCTGCAATGGACTATTGGCTTGCCTTCTATTCATTCCTATACACAGATTAAGAATTTCTGCCAGATTTCCTTCAAACCTTCTATTATGATAGGCTTCAGCTACTTTGGCCAACCAGGAGGTTGGACTGCTTCTATCCGATAATTTAAACTTATCAATTCCAATCTCTTCATAATGCAAGAGATCTTCCGGCCTTATCCAACAAGTCTTTATAAGCTCCGCAGGATCCGTAAACCTCAAGTGGTTACACTTTAAAATGCTGAAATCCAGTTGACCCTCCGATGACGGGTTGTCTCTTTGAGAGGCATGGCTTACAAAGTTACAATGGTAAAACTGATAGGGGCACTGGTATAAACAAGCTTGATTTGCAAGCAATTGAATCTCACACTTTACACTCTGTTTCATTTCTTTTAACAGTTGGAAACTCCTGTTTACATTTTCCCTTACCGTAATTTCATCTACACCGATTTCATCATAATATTTCGCTCTCTGAACACTTTCTACTGTTACGAAAGAAGAGAGGCTAATTTTTAAATTGTGATGTCTTTTCTTACTAATTTCAATAATATATGGATTTGCAAGGGTAATCCAATCTACACCCATTTCCATCAGCCAATCCAAGTGCTCCACAATGTCCTTATATTTGGAACTTGTGTATTCCTTATTGCCCATACACGAACTATTCATTACATAGTTAAATTCAATCCCGTATGAGTGAGCTTTATCCACTGCTTTTTCAATATCTGTCTGATGAACATCCGGAAGAGTAAAGGAACTTCTCCCCCCTCCGGTTACACTTTTGCTTTGAGCACCAAATATATTTACAACAGATTTTATGTCCCTTAACCTATCAATGAGTTCCAGATCTCCATTATATGCGACGGAAAGCCTCACTAAAAACAACTCCTCTCATAGAGCATCTTACTTCTTTGCATAAACTATAAAGTATGCTAGTCCTTTATTTACAACAGGTGCTTGTTCTTCTGCGATGACACTTGTAAATCCTTTTTTATGAAGAAGGTCTTTTAGAATTTCAAGCCTTTCACCTCCAAGAGGCACTTCTGTAACTACTTGTCTGATCTTTTGCCAATCTCTATCCTCAATGCCTTCAAAAACATCCATTTCGCTGCCATTTACATCCACCTTCAGCAAATCAATTTTCTCAATTGTATTTTCCTTCATAAAATCGGATAGCGTCTTGACTTGGCATTGGACATGCAGTTCCTGAAAGACAGTTTTGAGCCCTAAAACTGCACGCATTTTGTTAAAGCGGCTTTTATCTTTATCCTCGGTAATTTCTTGCTTATTTGCATTAACAAAAAACTCTGGCAATGCCTCTGCGTTACTTTCTATATTATTTAACATCTGCTCCAGGCCTACTTTCATATATTCAGGGTAGTGAGTGGAAAGCCCTGGTGCATTAGGATAATGAGTAAAGCTAAGTGTTCCTGTTTTATTTGAAATACCAAAGGGATACGCCTTAAGTTTATTCGTATCGTAGCACGAAAAGTTTTTCTCCAAATCATCAAAGGTTGGAGGAATCGGCTCGAATGAATGTACACATACATTCCCTTTACAGCGGTCATAAACTGTTAAAGCAAATAGACCAATATTTGCTCCTATGTCTAACACAACGGATGCTTCACTTACATCGATCCCGTGCCTAAAATACTCTAGGACATGCTGGAATTGCGAAGGTACTTCCCATTCTCCGCCTACACCAGGAAAACTCGAAACTACAGTACCATTAGGAAGTACTTTTTCAGCACACGTACATGGATTATCCATAAAGACACTCTCCTTCTACTATTTATCTTACCCTGCAGCGATGCTTCACAATTTGAATGTCAGGATTTGATGCCAATAATTTTTCACTGGCAGAATCAACCTTCTTTCTACCTATATCATTGGTAAAATGAAGTATTTGCCTTTGGAGTTTGGAAACTCCTACCTCGTCAAAATCCGCTACACCAATAGTCTCTACTCCAGCAGCTGCAAGGTAGAATAATGCTGGTGATCCCAGACCACCAGCACCGATAACCAGAACTTTTGTATTCGTTAATTTTTATTGACCATCATATCCAAATTGATCCATAATAATTTGTCTTGAATATCTTTTGTTCTGATCTTGATTTAGTATCATACTCCACCATTGATTATTTTTACAATTTACTTCAATTTTCAAAGGATCCACCTCCTAAATATATTTTTCGTTCATTGACAGCTACTCATTGAGCACTGATAAGAACTTTATACCTTCTTTATACGTCGGGAATATCAGCTCATAATCAAGAGCCTTTTTGATTTTTTCTCCTGACATCCTTAGAGATAGGGCACGCAATCCATGAATACTTAATTTGATCCTATGGTCCATATTATCTAACGAAATCCACCTTGGCGGTGCACTCCCCGTTATTTCAGCTAGTTTGGTATAAAAATCCACCTGTCGTACAGGCTGATCATCTGTTACGTTATAGGCTTGGCCTGCAGCCAATTTGAAGGGTGCAAGCCTTAAAACATTGAGTACATCCTTAATATGAATTCTAGAATTAAAGTTTGTTCCATCTCCAAGAAGAATAGTATTTTGAGGGGATCCACTCTTTAGGAAATTATATTGTGCAGGCCCGTATACTTCAGCAATCCGCAAAATTATTCCTGGAAATCCGTTTTGTTTGTGATATTTCATTACCTGCTGTTCCATTTTTAATGTAATATCTCCAAAGGGGTGAGTAGGTCTTGGTTCACGATTCTCTTTGATTATTTCGTCCCCACAATCACCATAAACAGCTCCATTACTTGCAATCACACAAGCCTTAATGCCGCACTCTACAAAATTTTCCAGCAATCTTCTTGTACCTTCAATATAAAGTTCTTCCATTTTTTTAATGGATGAAAAATGCCCCCCTGCCAAATGATATATCATTGATATATCCTCACCGACTCCATCCAAAGTTTCTGGTTTTAGAAGATCACCTTCCCAAACCTTTAGCCCCAGTTTCACCAAGTGTTTGACATTTTCTCTTTCATCAGGAAGAATCATTCCCCTTACCTGCATTCCATCCTTCAAAAGACCCTCGGCAAGCCGGCTCCCTATATATCCTGCACATCCGGTTACCAGTATCATTCCCAACCCCCGTTAGCATGAAAAGTCCTCACTTTTTTACCATAACGGCTTTTAGGTAGTTCTTTAACAAACTCAATGTGACGAGGCAGCTTATAATGATTCAGCTTTTTACTGCAAAAGTCAAGTATTTCATCCGTACTAAGATTTGTGCAATCATCATTAAGGACTATTTTTGAAGCAATGCATTCCCCAAGGTGCTCGTCCGCCTTACTATAGACCACCACTTCTGAAATAGCCGCAATTTCCGCTATAACTTCCTCAACCTCTCCAGGATTTACTAAGTGCCCGCTTACATTAATGGTCTCGGATGCACGCCCATGCAACGTTAGATACCCCTCACTATCAAAGGCACCTAAATCACCGGTTCTAATTCCCTGCGGGCTAAACACTATTTCCTGCAACTCAAGCTTATTGTAGTAGCCAGCAGCCAGATGTGATCCTGCAACGTAAATCTCACCTATTTCACCAGGATTTGCCTCACGGCCTTCCCCATTAACAATTATTAGCTCTACCCCCTGAAGCGGCCTTCCAACCGAGCTACGCACCTTTATGATGTCCTCAGCATCGTTATATGTAACAGCTCCACCCTCTGAAGAACAGTAAATGGAGCGGATTGGGATACTCGTCAATGAATAAAATTTTTCAAAAATATGAGCTTCCATAAACGCTGAGCTTGTAAGACATAGGCGAATGTTATTCCAGGCATCTTCCTGCCTTACACTCATTGCCGTTGTTATGATGTCATACATGTATGGGACTGCAAAGAAAACAGTTACTTTTTTATCAACTATCTTTCTCAATAACTTACCTGGAATCGGATTTTTTACAGTGATTAGAGCCGCCCCTTTAGAAAGGGCCGGAAGTACAGCAGTCGCAATCGTGGCTGGCAGCATGGGTGAAAGAGGTGTAAAAAAAACATCTTCTTCCGAAAGATTGATTTTTTCAGCTAGTGATATTACATTTTCTTTCATCGCCTGATGGTCGAAAACAACGCATTTGGGTAATCCTGTTGTTCCTGATGTATAGAAAAATAAGGCTGCATCTTCAGGAATTCTGCTGCTTGACATGCTTTTTACCTGGATATAAGTCCACGTTGGTTGGATGTGAGAAGGCAGTTTATTTACTACCTGTGTTTCTGCAATACCGCATATGGAAGAAGCAATGATAAACTCACATTGGCTTTCTTTTGCTGCACGCTCCAATTCTAAAGCTGTAGCAGTAGCTTCCATGGGAATTGGTATGCAGTTTAATTTCCATAATGCAATCCAAACAGCAATAAAGTCAATGTGGCTATCTATGGCAAGCAGCACCCGATTTTTGAATTTGATACCTATAGACTCCATCTCCATTGACCAGCAGATGGTTTTTTCCTTCAATTCCTTATATGTAGCTGTAGTATTCTCATAGTCAATAGCTATACGATCTGCATATTTGTTAAAAGATTCTTCAATGATTTCAAGTAAGCTAGCGTTAATCATCATCTCTTATAACTCCCCTCATAAATCAAATTAAAACAACCTTTTTGCGTCCAAACTGCATACGAAACCTTACCCAGTTTCTTTCCAACTCCTGATAGTTTGTAAGCCCCAATTCATCCCATTCCTTGATCAAGGCATCTTTTTGTGATTGTAGTGTGTTTGATTCCACAGCCTCCAATAACCTCATAAATATCTCGTATTGTTTACTCCCCACAACCTTACGGGTATTTTTATACAATTCCTGATAGGCTTGCATTTCATCTTCTATGACTCTCATCTCTTCGTATTGGTCTTTCCAAACGTCATATAGTATACACTCCAGTTTGACTTTCTCAATACTTTCTGTATAAGACCGGATACTGCCCAAATCACCGATTTCTTGTAATACTTTATGTACCTTACCAACACGTCCGTCTTGAAAAGCATACAAAAGCTGATATCCTCTATGCTCAGGTCCCAATAACAATCCATCCCGGACAATATTAGGGAGTATCCTGGAATCCGGCCACAAATATAATTCCGACCACCAATTCTGAGGCTGATATGCCATGTCCATTTCCAACAGGAAGTTTGCATTTGTTTTCAATTCTTCAAAGCTTGTGTAGGGGTGGAACATGATTAGAAAACCAAATACATTGATATAATTCCGAGTAAATAAGTTGTTTGCCCTATAGTTGTCTTCTATTGTCGCCCTCTTGTTAAGAACTTCAAGAGAGTACGGTGTACTGGCCTCGAAGCCCACCGCTGCTTGATATAGCCCTACCTTCTTCATACGCTGAATCAAAGGTTCATCCGCTTCTGACCATGATTCTGCCCGGGTTAGTATACCAAATGGAACTCTGATATCGTTCTCTTCAAATAGTTCAACAATCCTTTTTAACCTGGTTTTTTCAATGGGGTCCGGGTCTTCAAAGGATCATCCACGATCCTGTATACCAGGCGTTTCCCTGGAAAAGCCTCTTGCAGGTATTTTACTTCTCCTACTACACTTTCTGGAGACCTGCCACGCCATCCCTTCTCACTCAAGTTATCAAATACCCTGTTGGTTATACAAAACCCACACTTTCCCATACACCCTCTTGAGGTTGATATGGCGGCGAACACGCATTTGGAAGTTGTATGCTTTTCTAATAACACATCCAGGGCGGGATAAGGCAGCTCGTCAAGATTTTCAATCAGTTCCCTGTCTTCGTTTCGATGAATCACACCATCTTTTCTGTAAAAAGTCCCCTTGCACCCCTCAAGGCTTTGACCATTTTTTAGGCGGTTGCATAGGTCTACCATTGTCAGCTCGCCTTCGCCAAATGCAATAATATCGATGGCAGGCTCTGTATTCAGGATATGTGCACCATACAATGTGGCAGTATGCCCTCCAAGGACAATCTTAATATTCGGGTTCATTGCTTTAACCTTCCGTGTAAAAGCAAAAATAGAGTTCTCCTTTTCACGGTAAAAATGTATGCCAATCATATCGGGATTAAGCAATAGTATATGCTCTAAAACCTCTCCCACAGACTCTTTCTCAAAAATCAGATCCCATACATTAAAATTCGCTTTCCTGAGTACCGATGTCAGATAGTGAAGACCTAATGTATATTTGTATAGTGTCTCGCTGTATCTCCATTCAAATAGAACCACATTAAATTTTTGACCTTCATGTTTTCTATCCATATATATGACCTCACTTTTATAAATAAAACTTCTACCACCGATTAATTCAACCTTACCTTTTTTCTCCCTATCTGCAATCGGTTTTGAAGCCACATTTTTTCAAGCTCACCTTGTTTTTCACTAAAAACCTGATCCCATGCCTCAACAATCCAACTGTTAGAGTTAAACCTGCCTTGTTTTATAATGCTAACGGCCTCCAAGAATAATTCCCTTTGCCTGTTCCCCAATTCTTTATAGAGCGACAAGACCTTGCTTTTATATGTATCCATCTCATCCTTAATCACTTGCATTTCTTGCATTCTTCCACTCCATGCATTATAGACATCAAAGTCCATATCTACCTTAAGCATTGAACTTCGAATATTCCTAAAACTAGTCAGCTCTTTGACTTCATGGATGACAGCTTGCATCTTGGTCACTCTTCCATCTTCATATCCATATTTATATGAGTACCCTTCAGAATCAGTACCTAAAAGCAGTCCGCTGCTTACAACATGACTAAAAAGCCTCGTGTCAGGATATAAAGTGACTTCATGAGTCCATACATCGGGATATGGAGACATTCCGATTTCATCTAAAAATATAGCACTTTCTTCAAGGTTCTCCATGGTTATGAAGGGGTGGAATAATATTAAATATCCATACGGCTGAACCCCGTTCCGCTCAAACAATTTGCTTACCTGTTTATTTTCCTGGCACAAGGCTTTCCGTGTAAAATCTCTAATAGCGTAGGGCTTAATGCTCTCATCCAGTCCAAGCGAAATTTTATATAATCCTGCTTTTTTCATCTCAATGATCAAATCTTCATCCTCAGAACTCCATGATTCGGCCCTGGTAAAAAATGAAAATGCAATATTTAAGTGCCGCTCCCCTATTAATTGAATAATTCTCCTTAGTCGTTTTTTAGTCTTTGGATCCGGATCCTCAAAAGCACTATCCACAAATTTTACAATCATCTGCTTATTAGAGAACTTTAAGGATGCCTGTTCAAGTTCATCCACTATTTTCTCCGGAGACATTCCTCTCCACTGTTTCTTTCCCTTTTCCTCATAAACCCTGTTAATAACACAGAAGTAACAGTTTCCTGTACATCCTCTCGCCGTAGAAATAGCATACTGCACAAACCAACTGGATGGATCTTTCGAGTCTTCGAAAACACTACTGTCCGGTAATATCGCCGTATCAAGATCCTTAATAAATCCCCTGGGCTGATTCCGAAAAATCGTATCGCCTTCACGGTATATAATCCCTTGACAGTCTGAGAGACTTTGATTATTTTGTATCCTCTCACAAAGCTCAATAAATGTCAGTTCCCCTTCCCCACTAACCACGATATCTATGGAAGGTTCCTGTTTTAGGATCAGGGCACCATATAATGTCGCTGTATGTCCCCCTATCGCTATTTTTATCTGGGGCTTTTTTTCCTTTAATTTTCTTGCAATTTCAAATGTGGGCACAGAGGTTTCACTGTAAAACTTAATTCCCACAATATCTGGATCTGCTGCCAGTATATCTTCACAGGCCTTCTCAATGGAAACTCCTTCAAACAAAAAAGTTTGAGTATTGAACCCTGAATTTTTTAGTGCTGCGTGAATATAATTTAAACCCAGGGAGTACCTTTCCGCACGTTTATATAAACGCCATTCAAGTAAAACAACACTTGGTACTTTCATCGGCAGTTTTTTCCTCCTGTATCCTTAGACTATTCGGATTTTCCTTCTTGCCAATTGCATACGGTTTTGAAACCACTTCTTTTCCAATAATTCCTTTTGTTTTAAAAGTATCTGCTCCCAATCATCAATGATACTCTTTTCTACCTCTTCCAGACGATTGTCCTCTGCCGCTTCAATTAAAGCAATAAATAAGTCATATTGATGATTTCCTACCTCATTGATGATGCTTCTAAATTCAGACTGATACCCCTCTACCAATGGCTGAATGTCTTTAAATTCTTCGTATAAGTTTTTCCAGACCTCATATAATTCAAATTCCTGAGAGACTTTATCCAAGAGAAGCTGAAAAGCAATAAAACTGCTTAAGTTTTTTATCCTCTCCATTATTTTACACAGCTTTCCAACACGTCCATCTTTAAATGCGTAGGAATAAGCATATCCATCTTCATCCGTCCCAAGTAGTAGACCATCTTGTGTAATTCTTTGAAACAATCGTGTATCGGGGTAGACATAAACCGCATGAGGCCATACTTCAGGACGATGGGTCATTCCTTCTTCCTTTAAAAACCTGGCAGTCTCTCTTAAATCCATCAATGCTGCATAGGGATGGAACATGATCAAAAAGCCATACACAGAAATTCCCTTGCTTTTAAAAAGATTGCAGGCTCGTATGTTGTCTTCAATGGTTGCACGCTTACCAAAAATCTTTAGGGAATTGTGCGAGCCGCTTTCAAGACCGATAGATATACAATACAGCCCCAAGTTTTTCATTCTTGCAATAAGCTCTTCGTCCCTTTCTGACCATGACTCTGCCCTGGTCAAAAAGGAAAAGGCCATTTTTATACCGTGCTGCTCTATCAAATCCATCATTTTTCGTACTCGCTCTTTATTCTGAGGTTCTGGGTCTTCAAAAGCTCCGTCTATAAAATTAACAATCAGCCGCTTTCCATGAAAAGAATTTTTAATATTAATAATTTCATCCACTACATTCTCAGGTGATCTTCCTCTCCATTGGGGGTACCCCCGAACTCTACTAACTCTATGTTCAACACAAAACTCACAGTTTCCCAAGCATCCCCTAGAAGAAGAAATAGTAACAAATATATATGGCTGATCTTCAGCCGTCATATCCTTCATAACGTCCATCACTGGAAAAGGCAAGCTGTCGAGGTCTTCAACCAATCCTCTTGAATCATTTCTAAAGATGCAGCCGTTTTCCCTGTAGAATATCCCTTTACAACCTTCAAGACTGCTACCTTCCTGAATTCTGTTACAAAGCTCCACTACGGTCATTTCGCCTTCTCCGCAAACTACGATATCTATATAGGGATTGGTTTCCAATACTTTTCCAGCATATAAAGATGCGGTATGCCCACCAGTAAATATTTTTAACTGGGGACTTTTTTCTTTCAGTCTCCTGGTTAAGTCAAACATTGTATCCCAAGTTTCCCTGAAAATCGGAATTCCCACTACATCCGGTTTTTGCAGTAATATGCTTTTAGCAACCTGATCTACTGGTTTTCCCTCATATACTGATACATGAACACAATGCCCTTCATACCTTAGTGATGAAGCGATATATTGTATCCCCAAAGATCCCCATTTATACAAAGATTTGTTAGATCTCCATTCTGCTAATGTAATATTTATAGTTTTCACCTCTTTTCTGTTCAGATTATTTCCTCAACCAGCCTACGGATTTTGCCATAACGGCTTTTGGGAAGCTCTTCTACAACATCAATCCTGCTGGGCACCTTGTAATGAAAAAGTACTTTCTTACAGTGCTGTATTAAATCCTCGATATGTACATACTGACCATTTTTTATAACAATTTTTCCTATAATTGATTCCCCTACCATTGGGTCATTTTCTGCAGTGATCAGGGCTTCGGCAACTCCTGGAAACGAGAGAAGGATGCCTTCCACTTCCTGTGGATTTACCAAATATCCTCCTACGTTAATCGTTTCAGATAGTCTGCCTGTTATATATAAATTCCCTTCCTCGTCAAAATACCCCATGTCTCCGGTATACACCCATCCATTGCGATAAACCTTTTCTTCGAGCTCTGGTCGATTAAAGTATCCCTTTGAGAGATGGGTACCTGAAACAATAATCTGCCCTTCCTGTAAAGGCAATAGTTGTTTGTCTTCTGCATCAATTACCTTGATCTTAACTCCTTTTTGAGGTTTCCCAACAGATCTACAAAGTTTTTCAGGGTCATCAGATGAATTAAAGGTACAGTACATCGCTTCGGATGTGCAGAATATAGACCTAATTGGAATATGAGATAATTCATAAAATTCATCAAACGTTTGCTTGGTTAGAAACGCAGAAGTGGAAAGACATAGCCTTAAATTTTCCCAATCTGAGAACTCCCTTACTTTAATTGCATCAATCAACAAATTGTAAAAGTAGGGTACCGCAAAAAATACGGTTGCCCTTGTCCTTGTCAGCAATTTTAGTATAAGCCCAGGAATAGGCTCGTCAGGCATCACAAGGGTGGCTCCCTTCGTTAGGGTTGGAAGAATAACAGTAAACATTGTTGCTGGGAGTGTAGGGGTTAGAGGTGTTAGTACAACATCCTTCTCTGTCATTATATACGCATCAAATAGTGAGTCTACGGTGGCCATAGATGCGTCATGATCATAGATAACACACTTCGGCGTGCCTGTTGTCCCTGATGTGTAAACATAAAAGGCATTGTCTGGCATGTGCTCAAGGGTTTCTTTCAGATTCATCTTTGCGATAATCCATTCTGGATGAATATCAAAGCTATGCCTTCTAGAATCAATAGAAAGTGCTTGCACATGCTCACTATTTTCACTGCATACCCAGTGGGCTTTTGACGAAAGTATGGCACACTCAAGTTCGGAAGAACTCACTGTAGGTTCTAAAGGTACCGGAATGCATTTCATCTTCCACAAAGAAAACCAGATAGCAATAAAATCATATCGGTGATCCGTTACCAAAAGTACCCTATCCCCAGGTTTCACCCCTATGGATATAAAGTTATTAGTCCAAGTAATTACTCTATTTAGTAAAGCCTCATAGCTCACTTCTTCCTCAGACAAAACTAATGCTAGCTTTGCAGGCATTTGTCTACAAATTTCTTCAAATATCTCATATAAAGATTCCTTCTTGTACATCTACACCCCTCCAGACTACTTTTAATACCTTTTATGTTTAACTTGACGCACTGGAATATTTTTTGATACTCGTTTTAAAAAACAAAGTTGCTGCTAAAAACAGCAGCACTGCAAACAAGCATCCCAAAGCAATCTCTGGTATGCTCACCTGGTTTACCAATGCCTCCGCAGGAATGTAAGTGCAGCAGTTAAGCCAACCTCTTTTATCGGTACACGGTATGTTTTTTTAAAACCCCTCTACACAAATTTCAGAAATCATAAAATACCCCTTGTATACCAAATGTTAGGTTTTTGTTTCATTTAATACAGAAGCTAGAGTTCTTACGACTTTCTCTACTTGATCCAGCGTTAAACTAGGATAAATCGGTAAGCAAATATGACGCTCACAGACATCATCTGCGTTAGGAAAATTGCCCTCAAAACCAGCCTCTTTTGCCACAGGCTGCTTATGCAAAGGGATTCCATATACCTCTCCTTGTAATCCAATGCCTCTATCTTTTATCGCTTGTTTCACAGCATCACGGCTTACCCCCTTGGGCAATAGTACTATATACTTGTACCAACTACTCCTGCTTGAAGGAAGTACTATCTTCAAATCAGGAAGCAATTCCTTCATGAGATCGTTATACTTATTTGCCAATTTTTCTCTTGCAGTAATAATTTCATCTAACCGTTCAAGCTGTGCTAAAGCAATAGCAGCGGTGATATCACTCATTCTCCAATTTGAACCAAGGAGAGTATTATTCGTTACCCAGGCATTAGGTTTTCCATGATTCCTATATAACCGTGCTTTTTCAGCTAGATTATCATCATTCGTAACAATAATTCCGCCTTCACCGCTAGTAATGATCTTGGTCGCGAAGAAAGAGTAACTTCCTGCAATTCCAAATCCGCCTGCAAAGCAATTATTAAAAGCACTTCCATGAGCATGAGCAGCATCCTCAAAAAGCCAAATCCCCTGCTCAGCACACCATTTTTTAATTTCATTAATTTCAGGGGTTATGATCCCTCCGATGTGGACTATAATAACCCCTGCCGTATCTTTAGTAACTCTATTTTTCAATTCTTTCAAGCTTATAGATAATGTCTTTGGGTCAGAATCTACAAGGTGCACTTTACCACCTGCGAACAACACACCTGTAGCTGTAGCCATAAATGTATTTGTAGGAACCAGAACTTCCTTACCAACTACCCCCAGTATTCTCATGGCAATTTCAATAGCACTTGTACCGGAGTTAACAGCGATTGCATGCTTAACCCTCGTATATGCAGCAAACTTCTCTTCAAGTTCCTGAACATTACGTCCTTGGCTTATTTCTCCTCTTTTTAAGGATTCATTTATTCTATCTAATATCCACTTTCTTTCTTCTTCACTAAAAGCTATTTTCAACGGTGCTATTTCCATAAGAACCTCCTTATACTCTCCAACAATTATCGCCTACATTACCAATCATAAACAAGCACTCTACCTTTATAGGTGTTTTCCTTAATTGACTTGTAAGTTTCCTGTACTGTTTCTGCATGTATATGTTGTGCAATTAGGTCTCTAAAGTAGAGACCTCCATTGCTAATCAAATCCAAAGCTGCTTGCTGAACATCGTAGGACACCCATGGATATCTTTCTTGCTTTATATCTTCTTGTGGTACATCAATAAAGTTAGCATGATCCAATGAAGAATTTTCTCTTATATCATCAATCCATGGTGATGCAGAAAAAACAAAAACATCCTTGACTTTCTTAGCCATCTCCTTGGGCATTTGCTCTCCATTTTCGATAACAGCTTCCCCTCCATTTTCCAGGAGTAGTTCAGCTTTCATATCCGCATGATCGATATATATGCTCGGATGTATTCCTTCACAGCCTAATAGCTTCAAAAAAACAGTGCCTATAATATTGCACCCTAAAAAAATAATAGATCCTTTTTCAGGATCATCTAAGTTTGAATATAATTTTAACGCGGTACATAAAGCAGGAAGAAACAGTACATCAACCTTGTCCACATCGTTTGGAACCGCTTTAAACAAAACCGCCCTCATTTCCTGGTAATCCGATGCTTTTATACTTATATATTTACTATACTGAGCAGGCAAAAGTACTGTCTTCCCTTTCTCAGCAAAACTACAGCAACTCCCGACTTCTTCCACAACTCCAACGCTTGTATAACCAAAATGACCAGGTATATTGCTAAAAGAAGCGAGATCCTTTAAACACGATAAATCATTTCGAGTACCTGTTAAAGAAAAAAGGATTCTAATGAGTGCACCATCCTCAGGTACCTTTTCATTAAATATTTGAATATCCATCCTAGGGCTGCCGTTTTCTACAAGGATTTTTATATTTTCACGAGAATATAGTAAAGACTCCATATATCATTTCTCACTATTATAAAATTTCTTTAATACTTGATTATCTATATATATAAGTGATCTGGTATGATGACATAGCGGCCCCCGACTTGTGGGGTATGAAAGTTAGGCATCCAACCGTGAACAGAAAATTTAGACTTTGAATCAAATCCGGCAACAAGCATTGCTTTTCCCTCATATCTTCCATGAGTTATCCATGTCTTCAACTTAAGATCTGGAGTTTGCCCATGTAAATAGCGCATACGTGCAACAAAAGCCATATAGCGCTCAAGGCTCATCCCAAGCTTTCCTTCTTTTTCATAAATTCTCTTAATTTCGTTTCCTGGCTTGTCTGTATGCTCAGGGGTCAAAGTATTTTTCGCCTTAAACCAAAAATCTTCTATCTCCGTTGTTTGTCCTACCAGCTCATCCTCCAAAGCCCAACTTGATAAATTGAATAGCATTCCTAACTGTTTACGACTTATGCCCTTTGGTACACAAAGAATGATTTCATTATTTTCATACGCTTCCTGTATTTCCTGGCGTGTAAAATACGGTAGCTTCAAGCTGAATTTCTCTTTAATTAATTCTTCGATCCCAAGCGTTCTATACCAACTTTCCATTTCCTGACGTAAGTATTCAGGCTCTGTTGTATTGATCTCTTGAGGAATAAATTTCCTTAAATCCTGTGCACTAATCAGTTTATCCATTAGCATAGCATTTACTGTTTCTAGTGCATGCTCTCTCAATAAAACATTTGTTGACATTTTTGCACCCACCTTTTATATATTTGTACGCTTATTAAAAACAAGACACTGTATCTTACAAGTAAACACTAATATTACAATGTCTTGTTTTTAATAGCTAAAAGTAAATTATATATGCGACCTCTCCACAATTTCTAAAGGTACACTAACCTGCTTAATATGGCCTAAAAACTCTACTTCGATCCATGCCAGCCTTTTATGCCTATTGATTTTTTTAATGATACTCTCATACCCTTTGAGAGGTCCACTTGTTACATATATTCTATCGCCTTTGATAATGCCACTAGATAACTCAACACAATAGTTTTCGTTACATAGGTTAAGAAGCATCCGCTTTTCAGATTCCCTAATCGCAATTTCTTTATCACAGTATTTTAATACTCGAACAATATCATTTGAATTATAAATTATAGTGCTTATACTGTTTATGAACTCCTGTACAGATACTTCAGATTCAATAAACACATATCCTGGAAACAATGGCTTCAATTCTTTATTTACTGTTCCTAAAGACCTGAATATTTGCTCATGTAGTGGCACGAATGGCTGAAATAAATTGCCATTTAGCTGTTTTCCTAAAATTTGTTTTACCTTTTGTTCCTGACCTGTTAGTACAAAAAGTACATACCAATACATCTTCAATACCTCACAACTAATTCATTACGATTGGCATAACTTCGCCCATTTACTTACTCAATTCAATAAGCTACCACAACTTTACTTTATGTTCCTTATCATTACCTCACAGTTCGCACAGCTTCGCCCTTTCGCTTATTTTGCAAGATAAGTTACAATGATTTTTACAGTATATTCCTCATCATTAGCTAACGTGACCCACCAGCGATTAGCATCCAACGAGTGCATATTATGCAATTACGATACTTAACATTTACTTAATACCGTGTTTACTTTTAACATAAATGTAGTATAATATAAAATAGCAAAGCAAAATAGCATAAAGCTATTGTGTTGCTAGCCCATAAATCATCCGTTTCCGCCAAGAAGTTGTATGATTTATGGGTTTTGATTTATATCTTTCCATGCAAATATCTGATTAACTAAAATTGCTAATATACAATAATCCAAGCTTAAACTTTGCATAATTATGTTAACAAAAACAAAAAGGCCTTACCTAACAAAACAAACATCTGTAAGGAAGCCTTATCTATTAAAATCAAAGCCATATATATATATATATATATATATTCAACAAACGACTCAGTGAATAAGAAATTTCCCCACAATTCCCATTTAATCTAATATTATTTGAATATATCTAACATTTCCCTTTTTATCTAATATTTTTACTTACTATACATTATAAACAAGCATGTACACTTTGTCAATTTCTTTTTCTGCTACAAGTTATTGGAATATGTTAATTTTTGACTATGATGATCTTTAGTTTTATGGTATTGTTATTATATGCATGGAGGCATTGCATTAAGGCCAAGTTCGGGTATTTGACAGTTGATTAAAGAAAAATCACCATAAGCCTTGATAGTGACTTATTTTTTTGTCAAACTTTATAATTTTATCTTTCCAGGCTCCTCCTGCCAATTATATTTTGCCTCAGAAATTCCATAATCCAGTTTAATCAATGCCTCTAGCATTTCACTAAAAGCATCCCATATCCCTGTAGCAAAAAGCGTTTCATCAAAGTCATCAGTTTGTATTTCTGCTTTCATCCACCTGAATTCAATTATATCAAATGTAATATCAAACACTTTTTTCTCCTGTTTTACTAAGAAATCTTTAATTCACAACTCCAATAAAAAGTCTACTCCACACTCTATCTCTTAAGCCCCCTAATCACCTTGGACAGTTTCGGAATAAACAAGTAAAATAGAAATTGTTAAGAGGGGTTACATAATTAGGAAAAAAGTTTATGAAAAAGAATTTATAGATCAAATAGTAAAAGAAGCTATTGAAACAGGAAATGCAAGTATAGTAGCTAGAAAACACGAAATTACCCACATTTAGACCATGTAATCTTTTAACTATCGAAAATAGTCGTCTGCAATTTTAGTGAGTTCAGGCTAGCATAGCATCCATGAATTAAGTGAACTAATATATGTCATCACAAGGTACAAAAATCAAATTTTTAGCTTCTTCAATTAGACCTACATGCCAATAATGGCACCAACAATGGATGAAACATAGCTGAAAAGCCGGTAAATATATTATGAGGCAAAAGCAAGAGAACGAATTTTACTGGAGCTATAAAGCCCGTGAATTAGACGGTTCCGGGCAATCTCTATGCACCACGGATTGTAGCGTACCGAAAGGTAAAAGCACGAAGAATAGATTATAAGCTAGAAGATTGCCCAGCTTAGCCTTAATAAAATATTGTAGATATGTGGAACTATGACAGCTGATATTATTGAAATTGCATCAGGTAGCACGGGCATTAGTTAAGTTCAATAGCTCAAAAAACAAATATCTTACATGCCAATCGAAGAGTTGGCTGATTTCATCAACAAAAAAGGTAAAGGCCGTTTCGAAAAACCTGAAGAAGTTGCAACTGCTATCCAAAAAGCAGCAAGAAGTTCATATCGTCTTCCAAAGACAGTTACGGACTCTGTAAATCAGGTTCTTGCTGTATCTTTTTTAGCTATAAAAGCTTATAAGGGTCAGCTTAAAATCTTTGATAAAGCAATAGAGGAACAGGTCAAACTTATTCCTAATACACTGATTTCAATCAAAGGAATTGGTCCTGTTTACTCTGCTGGAATAATAGCAGAAATTGGCGATATTCATCGTTTCAAGGATCAAGCTGCATTGGATAAATTTGCGGGTATTGCCTAGTCAAAACATCAGTCAGGTAATTTTACGGCTGCACATACTAACTTGATTAAATTCGGTAATAGGTATTTACGCTATTACATCATGGAAGCTACTAACAAAGTGAGATTGCACGATCACGAGTTAAAACGCTTCTATAAGCTCAAGTACAGCCAAACCCCAAAGACGCCACACAAGAGAGCACTTGCATTAACTGCCAGAAAATTTGTCCGTATTGTCTATGCTCTGATTCATAGCAATCGGCTTTATACGCCACCAAAAGGAAAGTAATTTCCAATTGGCTATTCCACTTCCTACTAAATTTTACATAAAGCTTTGGTAGGCTTATTAGGGAGTTGATCTTTTGCGTCTTTTTTACTAAAATTATAAGTTTTCAGTCATAGTATTTTCCAATTTTCTCTTGACACTTTACCGCTGGACTTTTAAGAACTATTTTAAGGGGATTGGGGTAAAAATGATACTGAATATTTGTAGCTATTAAGCTTTTTATCTATAGTTTAAACAAAAGAACAAACACTTCTTCCACTATTATAGTGTTTGTTCCATCAAAACCATATCAAATATTAACTAATCTAGAATTTATGAATTATGCCTTTGCCCTTTTTCTGCTTCTGTTGTACTTTAAATTAACTCCGATTATTCCGCCTATTGAGCCTGAAAGTATGCCTATTGCAATCATGGTTACCGTCTGCCTTGTAATTGAAAAGTCCCTAAATGAAATACTGCTAAGAATATAAAGTACAAGCATATAAATAGTCCCTACTATCGCTCCATTAATCCATCCCTTTTTATTAATTTTACTTGTTGCGGTGGAGCCGGCAACTATTATGCTTATTACTGTAGTTATTATTACTGATGTTGAGACATACTTTTCCGGAAAATCTGTGTAAGTCAGTGCTAATGAGAAGGCAGCAAAAAAAGGTATTGTTATAAGAAATGAAATTACAATACCTTTAATTATTGACACTAAAGTCATGTGCTCGTTTAAGGTTTCCCTTATATTTTGCCTGCTAATCCTTGACATAATGTACCTCCAAATTTTGAGCCTATAATAATTTATTTGAAAGCACATTATATTAGAACAGTTTTTTAGATTTCAGTTGGTTTAACAACTTCCTTAACGGCCCATCTCAAAATCACTATTTCTGTTTTCTTGATACCTGTTTCGATGGTAATTTCATCATCCTTGATGTTTATTATCCTTGCGGCAATACCTCCAATTGTAATGATGTTGTCACCTACATTCAATGCTCCCAGCATTTCTTTGATCTTTTTGTCCCTTTTCTTTTGCGGCAATATAATCATAAAGTAAAAAACCGCAATAACAGGAACAAACATTAGTAAACTTGAAAAAGCTTCCATTTTAAACCTCCTTGAATATTTTATGTCTTTATATTGTTTCTATTTTTTTGTGTAACCAAAAGTCTCAAAAAACTCATTTCTGAAGTCTCGCAGCCTGTCATCCATAATTGCCTTTCTCACATTTTCCATGAGCTTTAAAAGGAATCTCAGGTTGTGCCAGGTCGTAAGCCTTATTCCCAGCACCTCTCCCGCTTTTAGAAGGTGTCTTATATATGCCCTTGAAAAGTTCCTGCAGGCATAACAATCACATTCCGGGTCCATTGGCGAAAAATCTCTGGAGTATTTTGCATCCCTAATAATCATTTTGCCACCCGATGTAAGAACTGTACCGTTTCTTCCTATCCTTGTGGGCAAAACGCAGTCAAACATGTCTATCCCCCTTAGGGATCCTTCTATAAGATAGTCAGGGCTTCCAACACCCATCAGGTACCTTGGCTTATCTTCGGGAAGAAGCGGAACTGTACAATCCAGCATGTCATACATGTCCTGTGCAGGCTCGCCGACGCTTAAGCCGCCAATTGCATAGCCGGGAAAGTCTAACTCCAGAAGCTCTCTTGCACTCTGCTCCCTTAATTCCTTATAAATTCCACCTTGAACTATTCCGAATAGTGCCTGCTTATCGGTATTTTTGTGGGCTTCCTTACATCGTTTAGCCCATCTGGTTGTCCTTTCCAATGAGTTTTTTGCATAGTCAAACTCACAGGGATAGGGTATACATTCGTCAAAAGCCATTATAATATCTGCCCCAAGGTCATTTTGTATCTCTATTGCTTTTTCAGGAGTAATAAAGTGCCTGGAACCGTCAATATGGGACTTGAAAGTGACTCCTTCTTCCTTAATATCCCTCAGATCGCTTAAGCTGAACACCTGGAACCCTCCACTGTCTGTCAGTATGGGTCTCTTCCAGTTCATGAAGCCGTGAAGTCCTCCTGCTTCCTTTACAATATCCTCACCGGGTCTCATATAAAGATGATATGTGTTGCTTAGTATTATCTGTGCATTTATTCCCATAAGCTCATCAGGTGACATGCCCTTAACCGTTGCCTGAGTTCCTACAGGCATAAACGCAGGAGTATCAAATGAACCATGGGGAGTGTGTACCTTTCCTAACCGTGCACCTGTCTGGCCGCACTTTTTTATCAATTCGTATCTAACTGCTGACATATAACACCGCCTAAAATTAAAATCCTTTAATAAGAATAAACAAAATCATTATAAAATCA
Source organism: Pseudobacteroides sp. (assembly GCF_036567765.1). Lineage (NCBI taxonomy): Bacteria > Bacillati > Bacillota > Clostridia > Eubacteriales > Oscillospiraceae > Pseudobacteroides > Pseudobacteroides sp. The sequence goes on along the minus strand of NZ_DATCTU010000118.1, from coordinate 12,603 downwards.
TCATAGCATCGCCAAAGCTAAAAAAACGGTACTTCTCTCTTATTGCCTCATTATAAGCATTCAATACATTTTCTCTTCCGGCAAAGGCACTTATAAGCATAATAAGAGTAGATTCGGGAAGATGGAAATTTGTTATTATACTGTCAACCACCTTGAAACTATACCCAGGGTATATAAAAATACTGGTGTTTCCGCTTCCTGGAGCCACCCTACCCTTTTCATCACCAACAGTCTCTAAAACTCTGACACTGGTTGTACCAACGGCTATTACCTTTTTCCCACTTAGTCTGGCATTGTTTATTACATTACAGGCATTATCGCTAATAGTGTAAAATTCGGAATGCATATAGTGTTCAGTTATATTTTCCACTTTTACAGGCCTGAAGGTTCCTAACCCCACATGGAGAGTGACATAAACAATATTTACACCCATATCAACAAGTTCTTCCAGCAGTTCCCTGGTAAAATGCAAGCCTGCCGTAGGAGCTGCTGCAGAACCTTTATTCTTTGAATACACTGTCTGATACCGCTCTTTGTCATCAAGCCTTCTTGTTATATAAGGAGGCAGTGGCATTAGACCTATCTTGTCTAATATATGCTCAAATATTCCCTCATATTCAAATCTGACCAACCTATTTCCCTGCTCAACAATATCTATTACCTCAGCCTTCAGGATACCTCCGCCAAAGCTAAACCTTCTGTCGATCTGTGCCTTTCGCCCCGGCTTTAATATAACTTCCCAGACATCACCGTTTACTCTTTTCAAAAGAACAAACTCAATAGGTGATCCGGTACCTTCCTTTTCACCATAAAGTCTCGCAGGGATAACTCTTGTATCGTTTAAAACAAGGCAATCTCCTTCACTTAAGTAATCCTTGACATTTTTAAATATTTTGTGCTGGGTTTTACCTGAATTCCTATCAAGAACCAAAAGTTTTGACATATCTCTGTCCAATATAGGCTCCTGTGCTATCAATTCTTCAGGTAAATCATAATAAAAGTCCTTAACCTTCATACTTATCCTTTTCTTTATGAATAATCTTTTTCAGGGTTGCAAAACCACTTTGTGATATTGTTCTAATAGAAATATAACCCATATGAATTTAAATAATACATTAATTTGCTAATGTTTACAAGAGGGCATTTTATTCAATAACCGTGCCTTGGAAATAATGTGTCAGAATCTGGTCATATTTATACCCTGCCTTTGCCATGCCCATTGCACCGTTCTGGCTCATTCCCACTGCATGCCCCCAGCCTTTTCCTACAAACTTGTAACTTTGAGGAGCAGCCGATACTGTCTTTTTAACTCCATCTGCACCAATTACAGTGACACCTCCGTTTTTTACGGCCAAATCCTTAAGACCTCCGGCTGTCATAACCTTTTTTGATGCAAGCTGTGTTTGTACTATGGTGTTATCGGACTTTTTAAAAGGAACCACCGCATCACTAACAATGGTATACCACTGGCTGTTAAAGCCGAAAACAGTCCTGCAACCGTCAAGTTTGTATGTCCTTTGGCCTTTTGTACCGCTTATAACAAGCTCTGTTACCCTTCCTGCATCAGAAGTCTTGGTAATGGCTACGCCTGTTATATCCCCCAGATCATATCCTCTTCCTGACATTATTTCTTTAATCTTGCTTGCTGTCAAAGTGACCTCCCAATTGTAGTTGTAGGATTTTCCCGATTCGTATTTATCCTCTACACTCTTCAAATATGGAATGTCGCTTCCCCATACATTTTTTACATCCTCTGTACGTCCGCCGCTCGAGCTGAAATAGAAGACCTCGGCTAACTTGCCCTGATAAGTAAGCTTCTTGCCTGCTGTGTCATCTACAGCCTTGTTTGTTGTTGCATATTCACCGGCAAAACCTTTGTAAACCTGACATGAAGTTGTTGTACATAGGTTAAAAAAGTGCTTTTTATGTTTTGACATAGTACCCAGCATGTAAGTCCTTGCAGATACAGCCTGAGCCTTTAAGGCCTCAGGATCAGAGCTTGACCCAATCTCAGCAGGCACAACCCCATATAGGTACTGCTCAGGCGGAAGTATATTAATAAGGGTCATATCGCTTCCGGTAATCCTTCTAACCTCAAGGTCCCCTCTGTATCTCAATGTGTTGTTGTTATCTATTTTAAATATATATGGATTGTTTTCCTGGTTTGGTTTTATCTGAAGAATATTTATGTCACTTCCAATTACAAGGACAGTTTCTCCTGAAGGATTGGCCACAACTATTCTGTTTGGTGCCTGCAATACAGGTGTTAGGGCATATCCAGGAAGAAGCTGCTTAAAAACGCTGTCAATATCCGCTTGAGCAGAGCTTTGATCGATATAAAATCCGGACCATACCTGCCATGTATCCACATAAGCCAGGTATGCAGCAAGTCCTGTTGATTTAATAACGTTTAAAGCCTCTTTTGCAGAGTTTTGATCATTATAGGAATCCCCTATCTGAATATGTATCGGCCCAAGTTTTTCACCTTCGGGAATGCTCTTATCTATAGGCTTGTATTCCGTAAGCTTGCCGTTCTTCATTGATAAGTAAGCATCTTTCCTAATAGTGACAAGCCCATTAGAAGGCTCCATGTAAATTGGAGTAAAAACATCATTACTGCAACTTCCTATTGTAAGTCCCTTTTCGGCACTTACAGTAAAATTGGAAATTGCGGTTGACTCATAATACAACCCTATTCTTACCTTGTCCGGAACAGTTATTCCTGCACTACTTGTGCTATAACCGAAATATGTATTTGAAATGATTAAGGTTATGATAACTATAGCAATCTTAATTCTTCTTAAGGACAATTCCTTGAATTTGTAATGCTTAAAATAATTAAAGCTTCTTGAAACAGCCTTATTAAACATTATTGAATTTCCTCCGTTTATCTTTTGTAATTTGATCTTACTAAGTAACTTTATACTAATCGTCAACAATATTATTGTAATACATATAATAATATTGTGCCAATCAAATTTTTAGAAGAAATAAAACTGTAATATAACAAAAATCTTTAATCTTTAAATATTAATTCACAATTGACAACGTATCATCATAATGATATTATAAATAAAAATATCTAATAGAGTTTAATAGTACAGTAGAGGTTGCATTTTTTAATAGTAGACCCGCAGAAATCCGGGGGATTTGTGAAGCAGGCCGAAAGGAAAAAATGCCGAAGGAATAGTCTTCCCCGAAGCTATATCCTGGTTGTGCAGTTAATAGCTGCATAACTGTCATCAGTGATGATGGAGCGCTATCTGTTCTTGAGTTTAAGACGATTCCACTTGGTTTTAGTTTTAATAAAAAGAACTGCTGGTGCTTATATGACCGGCTTTTTTATTGGAAACAATTCCAATCTGAAATTATTATCTGCAAAGGCCGGTCTAAAGCAAAATTCACTTAAGAATACTATATTTTTTAGGAGGGTATATTAATGAAAAAAGTTAAATTAGCGGTATGCGGTGCAACAGGAATGGTTGGAAGAACATTTTTAAAGGTTCTTGAAGAAAGGAATTTACCTATTGAAGAAATATATTTCTTCTCTTCTGCAAGATCTGCAGGATCAACAGTAACATTCAACGGAAAGAATTACACTGTTGAAGAGCTTACAGAAACATCCTTTGACAGGGGTATTGATATCGCCCTGTTTTCAGCGGGAGGAAGCACCAGTGAAAAATTCTCACCTATCGCTGCTGCAAAGGGCTGCGTAGTTGTTGACAACAGCAGTGCCTGGAGAATGGATCCTACAGTTCCCCTCGTAGTACCTGAAGTAAATTCACATGATATCCAATGGAACAAAGGAATTATAGCAAACCCCAACTGTTCAACAATTCAGGCTGTGGTTGCATTAAAGCCTTTACATGATAAATATAAGATTAAAAGAATTGTATACACTACATTCCAGGCAGTTTCGGGAGCAGGTATGAAAGGTTATGCCGATCTTGAGGAAGGCCTTAAGGGAGAGGCACCTAAAAAGTTCCCTCATCCTATAGCAAACAATGTTTTGCCTCACATAGATGTATTTTTGGAGAACGGGTACACTAAAGAAGAAGAAAAAATGATTAAAGAAACAAAGAAAATCATGGGTGATCAAAATCTCAAGATCACTGCTACTACAGTTAGGGTTCCTGTTTTTAACGGTCACAGCGAATCAATAAACGTTGAATTTGAAAAGCCTTATGACTTAAATGAGCTTAAAGAAGTGCTAAGAAATGCACCTGGAGTTATCGTTCAGGATGATCCGGCAAACAATGTATATCCACTCCCTATCTATGCATCTGGTAAGGATGAAACCTTCATAGGAAGAATCCGTCGTGATGAAAGCGTTGAAAGTGGAGTAAATCTTTGGGTTGTTGCAGACAACATAAGAAAAGGTGCGGCTACAAATGCAGTTCAGATCGCACAGGAGCTTATAAAAATGTGGAGTAAGTAAGCGTGAGCAAATAGTAAAGGAAGGTATTGTTATGACAAAACCAATTTTCACAGGATCAGGAGTTGCAATTGTTACACCTTTTACAGATGATGGAATTGATTTTAACAAACTTGGTGAGCTTATTGACTATCAGATAAGGGAAGGCACCGATGCCTTAGTCATTTGCGGAACAACAGGCGAAGCTTCAACCATGCCTGATGAAGAGCATAAAGCTGCAATCAAATTTGCTGTTGAAAAGGTAAACAAAAGAGTTCCTGTCATTGCAGGCACTGGAAGCAACGATACTCGACATGCCATAGAGCTCAGCAAGTATGCGGAAGAAGTTGGTGCGGATGCCATTCTTAGCGTTACTCCATATTACAACAAGACTTCCCAGAGAGGCCTTGTAGAGCACTTTAAGGCTATTGCGAACAGTATAAAAATACCTGTTATATTATATAATGTTCCTTCAAGAACCAACCTCAATATATGCCCTGAAACAGTTAAAGCTCTTTCAGAAATTGATAATATTGTGGCTATAAAGGAATGTAATATTAACCAGGTTGGGGATATCATAAACCTCTGCGGAGATAAGATTACCGTATATTCAGGCAACGATGATCTCGTTGTTCCGCTTCTTTCACTGGGAGGAAAAGGTGTTATTTCGGTAATGGCAAACATCATTCCTAAAGATACTCATGATATGGTAGCAAAATACCTGTCTGGGGATGTTGAGGGCAGTAAAAATCTACAACTAAAGACTCTTAACCTGATAAAGGCACTTTTCGTTGATGTAAGCCCTATTCCTGTAAAAGCAGCAATGAACCTTATGGGTATGAATGTTGGAAGCTGCAGAATGCCGCTTGTAGACATGTCCGATAAGAACCTTGATATTCTTAAAAACAGCATGAAGGAGTACGGTTTACTATAATTTAAGGATGTGATTTTCCAATGATAAATATTTTAATGAGCGGCTGTAACGGTAAGATGGGCCAGGTTATTTCAAGGCTCGCAGCTGAAAGGGAAGAATTAAGAATAGCCGCAGGATATGATAAATACACTAAAATCAGTAATCCATACCCTGTTTTTGACGATCTGGGTAAATGTGATATTAAAGTTGACGTTATTATCGACTTTTCCAACCCTGATGCACTTGATGGAATTTTAAGCTATTCTCTGAAGAATAAAGTTCCGTTGATTGTTGCAACTACAGGATTGTCAACAAGCCAGGTAAACAAACTTAAAGATGCATCTCATGTGGTGCCGGTTTTCTTTTCTGCAAACATGTCATTAGGCGTAAACCTTTTAATGGACCTTGTCAAAAAGGCCGCAAAAGTGCTGGAATATAATTTTGACATTGAAATAATAGAAAAGCACCACAATCAGAAAATCGATGCACCAAGCGGTACTGCTCTGGCTATTGCAGATGAAATTAATTCTGCACTTTCCGAAAAGCAGGAGTATGTATATGACAGGCACTCCCGCCGCAAAAAGAGAAGCAAGAAAGAGATCGGTATTCATGCTGTTAGAGGAGGTACTATTGTTGGTGACCACTCAGTAATTTTTGCAGGAACTGACGAAATTATTGAAATCAACCATATAGCAACCTCAAAGGAAATATTTGCTACCGGGGCACTCAGTGCAGCCAGATTTTTATACAACAAAAAACCCGGTTTATACAATATGAATGACCTTATAAGTGAAGCAAACTAAGGTATGATTAATAATATTAACACTTTTAATATGCTAAGGAGGGGTTATAATGACTGGAAAGCCCGTAACTGATATTAGTGTAACATATAATGTAGCCTTGGTTACTGTTGACAACCTGCCTGTTGATATGAAGCTGGTTTCCGATATTTTCAATTCCATCGCCGGGCAGAACATCAACATTGACATGATAAATCAAGCTCCGCCATACAGGGGAAGTGTGAATATTTCTTTTACTCTTCCGTCTGATGACCTGGTCCGGGCTATTAGTACATTAAACACCTTCAAAAAAAGTGCACCAGGCTTAAAAATAGAAGTTGATGCTCAGAACACCAAGCTTTCGGTTTTCGGTGAAAGGATGAAAAACATACCTGGTGTTGCCGCCAAGCTATTTACAATACTTGCCGAAAATGGTATCGATATTAAGCTGGTAACAACCTCGGAGGTTGATATCTCGTACCTTATCTACGAGAAGGATGTTGATACGGCCTTATCATCCATAAAGCAGGAATTTGGCCTAGAATAAATATTATCCTTAAATATTGTTTATGATAAAAGTGATTTTACTGTAAATTAACAAATTTTACAGTAAAATCACTTTTAAATTTTATGTTGTCTAGGAAATTATGGTATCCTTAATAACCCTTAAAAAGTTCAATCCAGCAATTTTTTCAATGTCTTCACTCTTATAATTAAGTCTCACCAGTTCGTTTAGCACCTTTCCCATATCTTGGATACCATTTACCCCTTCAGGCACCGATTCAATGCCGTCAAAATCACTTCCAAATCCCACATGATTGACTCCTACAAGTGAGCATATATATTCGATATGTCTCACAATATCGTTCAAGGAAGCACTACCATTATCCTTAAGAAATCTGGGGTAGAAGTTTATTCCCGCTACTCCCCCATTATCTTTTATTGCATTAAGCTGTTCATCTGTAAGGTTCCTTGCATGAGTGCATAATTTTTTGGCATTGGAATGAGATGCAATAAGAGGCTTTTTTGTAAGCTCTATACAATCCCAGAAGCCTTTTTCTGAAATGTGTGATACATCAACAATCATTCCAAGCCTGTTCATTTCTACAATAAGTTTCTTGCCAAAGGGCGTTAATCCTCCGCCCGAACTACCGTCTAACACCCCATCCGCTATTTCGTTTCTATAATTCCATGTAAGGCAGACACTCCTGACACCAAGCTTATAAAACATTCTAAGAGCGGCCAGATCGCCTTGCAATGCATCCCCTCCCTCTATTGAGAGAATTGCAGCAACTTTTTTTGCATTTATGGCCTTCATTACTTCGTCATAATTTGTACAAAGGCTGATGCAAGTGTTATTATCAATCTCCTCATAAAACCTGTCGATAATCTGGACTGCCCTTTTCATAGCATATGCCTGACCAAAAGACGGGTCTATAAAAGCAGCAAAGAATTGGACATATTGTCCTGCATTGATCATACGCTCCATGTCTATATGACATTTATTGGTATGTAGACTCTCCCCTGTTTCCATTATTTTTGTGATTGTATCGCAATGTGCATCTACAATGATCATTTTAGTAATCCTTTCTAAGTTAAAAGTGTTATTTATCTTACATTTTTTAATATTTAATAAAATAGATTTCTCTCTATAAAGGTAAAACACTTTAAATACTTAGGACTTAAAGTGTTTTATCTTTACTCATTATTTATATTATATTAATTAGGAGCATATGAAAAGATATATATAAATTATTCAAACATTGATGCTGCATAGGCACGACCTACTGAGCCTGTGTCGGTTGCACCCTTCTTAAGGGCAACATACCCCTGTCCCGCTTCACCAATAACAGTGTGTACCGTAATATAGTCAGTTCCCCCTGCTGATTTTACCATGGAGGTTATCTGGTTACCCATTGCTGGAGTGGGGGGGTTCTCCAAAAAGGTTTCCTAGATATGGTGCCGGATAGCCTGTAGCAAAGTTTCTTATAGGTTCAACCAATGGAACCATCTTAAGCTGAGTGCTGTTTGGGTCAAATGGAGGCACCTTCAAACTTCCCAATGACAGCTTTAGGTTGTTATAAGGCTGTGCAGTAGTTTTTACAGGATTGGCCGACGCACCTACCCCAAGACTTTGTCCTGTGCCGATAATTCCATTCCGATCATAAGTTGTGGTGCTGGGTGTAGGCCTTGGAGTTACCGTTGGCGTATTAGTTGTTGTCGGTGTATTTGTATTATTTATTATTAATTTAAATTTCCCTGCGATAATCAATACGACTAACATATTGATTGCACCATCATCATTTAAATCATAAGCAGCAACGTATTTGCCGTCTCCTGTAACCGAGTTAAAAGCACCCGCAATCAAAATAACATCAGACATGTTTACTACCATATCACCATTTAGATTAAATAAATTATTTTATTATTTCAAAATCTTGTGCTAATATTTTATTAGGGGGATTTGTTTTATGGGGATAGTGCTAAAAAAAGTTAATGTTAAAAACGAAGAGATAGCACCAAAGGTGCTTACAGCCGCGTTATTTTATGAGGGTGCTGATATGCCGGAAGGATACCGCCTCCCTGAACGTTATGTATTTGATTATGAATTCGAACTGATAGTTTATGGCAATGGCTCCCAGATTATTGATGATAAACTTTACAAAGTAAAACAGGGAGATATATTATTCAGGAAACCAGGACAATATACTCAAGGTATAATGCCTTACAGCTGTTATCTTATATGTGTGGATATACTTAGTAATACAGGTAAAAATCCTGACAGCTATTATGTTTATAACAAGCAGGATTATCAAAACTATTGTATAAATCCCATACTTGAAAAAATACCCACATTGTTCCATCCTTTTAATATGGAAAAAAGTCTATATATTTTTGATTCCATATTAAAAGAATTTGTTACGCCCTCTCCTGCTTCTGATTTGTTTCTCAAAGCAAATATATTGAATCTAATGTACTATCTTTACCAGGACTCCACAGAGTCCTTCGTTAGTAACTCTATGTATTTGTCTCCCCATTATTGTACAATAAAAAAAGTTATTGAATACATAAATAATAATTTAGAGAAAAAAATTGTTTTGAATGACTTATCTAGAGTTGCAAATATAAGCCCTCACCATTTTCATAAAATTTTTACAGGAACTGTGGGCATTACACCTAATGAATTTATAATAAGATGCAGATTGGATAAAGCAAAAAAGCTCCTTACAAGAACATGCTATTCCATAGCCGAAATCTCCGAACTGTGCGGATTTGAGAACTCACCTTACTTTAGTTACGTATTCAAAAAGTATAATAGCCTAACTCCTCTTGAATTTAAAAAGAAACATAGCTATAATCCGCTTACATTAAGTGAATAATTTGCTATTTGCCATTCATTAAATAATGGAGTAACTATAGTACAATTTGCACTACAATTACTCCATTGAAATTTTGTTCATTATGCTTAAAGTAAACTTAAAAATATTCCTTTATAATAGGGCTTATTCTATCTCCCCATATTTTATATCCTGGCTCAATCAAGTGTAATCCATCATCCATCAACGATCTATCCACCCTGTTGTTTTCTATTATGTATTCTTTTCCTATATCTAAAAATATTAGATTTCGGGTTTTAGCCATTTTGAAAAGTTCAGCATTTATTTCAGTTACTATACTTATATAATCATTACATGCATCATCAGGATCTCTCGGTAAAAGACCCATTAAAATTATCTTTGAGTGTGGCAATTTCTGCTGTATAACATCTACCAATCCTTCTACTCCCTGGTACACCTCATCTATATTATAATTGGGTAAATTATTTGTTCCAATAAGTAAAACAACAATCTTGGGTTGTATGTCTTCTAGCTCTCCATTTAAAAGCCGCCATTTAAGGTTTTGTATCATATCCATTCCAACACCGAAATTGGCCGGGTTATACTTTGAAAAATATGAATCCCACAATAGGTTTTGTGGTTGTTCTAACCATCTTCTGGTTATTGAATCTCCTATAAATAACAACCCAATTTTATTTTGCTGCTTAAAGTTCAGAAAATATTCATGCCTTTCAATATGATGCTCATCAAACCTTTGAATGGAATCATTAATGTCCGGTTTAGTCATTTTTTTGCCTCCAATAGAAGAATATTTTATTCATTTAATTTTAATTTATTGCTGCAAAAAAAGCAAACTGCGATTTCTCACGACATAAAATTAGGGACAGATTGATGTTAATCACTCTGCCCCATTTTATTATGTCAAAGAAATTAGGGTATTCTACGCCACAATTTCTCACGACAACGACCAAGGTTGCAAAATCACTTCGTGATTTTGTTATGCCTAAGATTTAACGCTTTTTAGTTAGGTACATATGAATATGCTTTGTTGTCACTTGGATTAGGAACTGTAACACCCTTTCTCTTGAACAATTCACTTAAAGTTACAAATTCATATCCCTGACTCTGAAGAGTAGGAATTATTATATCAAGAGCTTCAGGAGTCGGATGTGGATCAGGCTGATTGTCATGCATCAGAGCAATCATACCGTCTCTAGCTCCTTTTATTATATCGTTAGCTCTCTGCTGGGCAGTTGAAGATTGACTCCAGTCATTACAAGTAACACCCTGTACAAATGTAAGATCAATAGCATCGTACATGGTTTGGCTATAAGCAAGGTTAGGTGCACGGAAGAACTTAGGTGTTACACCTGCATACTGCTGAATAGCAGCACTTGTCCTGCTTATATAGTCTTTAATCTGCGTTGAGGACATGCTATTCATACTTGAATAATCCCATGAATGGTTTCCTATTTCATGTCCGGAATTAACAACTCTTTTAATAATAGCACTTGTGCCGCTGCTTATATTTTGTCCAATCATCATAAATGTAGCAGGAACTTTATATTTGTCAAGTTTGTCAAGTACTCTGGCTGTCTTTGTGTTATCCGGTCCGTCATCAAATGTCAAAGCAATAAGCTTTGCATTAGGGTTAACAGTTGGTGAAGGTACGCTTGTTGGTGTTGATGTTGGAGTTGATGTTGGAGCTGATGTTGATGATGAAGGAGTAACTGTCTTTCCGAAATTAATCGCAATAACAAGAACATCCGCCATGTTTATAGCACCGTCATTATTGAGGTCATAGTTTGCAACATATTTTGCATCGCCACGAACTGCATTAAATGAAGTTGCCATAATTATAACATCCGCCATGTTTACAACACCGTCATTATTGATGTCTCCTGAAGTTGATGGTCCGGAAGAATTTTTGGTTGGTGTTGGAGTGTTGCTTGGCTCAGTGCTTGGTGAAGAGGATGACATAGGTGCTCCCCAAATCTTGAAGTTACCGCTGGCATGAAGTAAACCAAACATGAAGAGGCAACCGTCATAATACCTGTATTGTCCGCTTGGTGCAGATAGCTTCCACAGGTCCTCAACAAAATCATATGCTTGAGCTTTTGTTGCTGCTAGACTTCCAACAGCATTCATGGCTACAAGTCCAGGTGAGTGGTCGGTATTGAGTTGTGTACCGTCAAGTTTGAAACATCCTCCATAGGTTGTACGACCCTTGCTGACAAAGAAATCCTGAATTCTGTCGGCATAGGTTTTTGCCCATGGATCTTTTGCAAACCATGCATAGTCAAAGGCACTATTATTTATAGTACGCCAAGCATCGTAACGGAAGTCAACATGCTCAGGACCCCATGATACATTTTTTGGAGTTCCGTCGAAATTCGCATAATCAGGTGCTAGGCCTGTTGTTGGATGAGTTGTCTTTTTGAAAAATTCTCTGCTTGTTGTTGCAACCTTTTTCCATGTTTCCCTGTCTCTTTCAGGTCCCCATAAAGCAAACAGTTCATAAAAACCAGGGAGATGGTATGATGGATCGGTGAAGTCATAGTTGCCCGAAGTAGGACAGAAAACTACTTGGTTTGAGTTTTTATTTATAAGGTTGTAGCCTTGTCCGTCATCAGACTGGTGAAGCATTGCATCCAATATTGCATTAGCTTCGGCTTGATAGTTGAAAATTCCTGTACCGTTGCCCCAACGTTTAGCAGCAAACAAGAGTGACATTGCAAAATATTCATCTCCGTCGGAAGCAGGGGTTCTATCTATTATTGATCCATCCGGACGTAATTGCCAGGCAAAAAATCCTTTTAGATCCGCACTTGTATGTTGCATATATGTCTTTGCCCATTTCCACAACTTATCAAACTCTGTCTTCTTATCCATTTGTACGCAGTGCATCATTCCGTAGGACTGACCTTCACTACGGATATCATTATTATTGACGTCCAGGATATACGCCATATCGGAGCCTACTTCGTACATGATCTTGTGGTTGCTGTCGCCGTGAAATAGTGATTGAAACTCTTTTTCCAATTTTGCTTTGATTTCTGCATCGGTTTTTCCTATTTCGGCAAACAGATTCCTGTATACCCCGGATTCATATGCTCCCACTGAAGGAACAACAGGTGTTGCAGCATTAGCTGTTACACC